>JAEZRL010000480.1 GCA_023440945.1 Bacteroidota bacterium | reverse complement strand
GCGCCGATATTGTGATAACTGAGATCGTCGTTGGGATCAAAGCCTTCGTTATCCATCTGCTCACGCCATGACTGAAACTTTTCTGCATTGATCAAAAAGGTGAAATCGAAGTTGTGATTGCCAAAAGTTTTATTCCATTTGATCAGATTATCAACCTGCCAGTTATAGGTTGTTTTCGTTGTTCTGGTAGCAACACCTTTACGTGCGGCATATTGAAAATCTTCTGCGGATATACCATTAAAATACCGGTAGAATTCAAAATTAGGCGTGAAGTTCACCTGGTAAGAAAAACCCCAGGGAAGATCACCTTTTGCATACAAAGAGCCAAATAAGGAATTTGTTTGTTGAAGCCTGTTTGTATAAAGATAATCAAGAAATGGATTGATGTTATTACCTACATCATCATTAGGACTATCCCGTAAAGTAACGCCATCATCTTTATACATTTCGCCATAAGGTGAGGCATTTACCATTTGTCCCCAGTTGACCGGAACCTGGCTTTCGTCACGGGCAGCAAATTGTGCGTGCAATCCTACACTTAAATATTTTGCTATTTTGCCTTCAAGGTTTACACGTGTTCTTAAAACCTGGTAGTCATCACCCACAATAACGCCTTTGTTATTGGTATAGCCAACGGACATGTAGTAAGATAATTCATCTTTCTTTCCTGATAAGCTTATCGTATGATCTTGTCTCATGCCTTTATGAAACATCATATCATACCAATTCGTTTGCTTATTTGCTTTGTAGTTTGCAATTTCTACCGGATACATCTTTAACCGGTTCAACCAAATGTCTATCGGGTCGCCCTGCGAATTATCATAAGCTTTCCATTCATCAATGCTGATATTAGAAGGCAGCGTTCTCGGGTCATCAAAGCGATAAGGCTCTGCATTTATATTGATGCTTTTCAGTACATCGGTACGCCATGCAACAAAACCGGGACCATCATACAAAGGTTCATTCATTGCCAGTTCTCCAAAACCAATGTTTGCATTAACAGTGATAGTTGGTTTTGGTTTTGTTCCTTTTTTTGTTGTGATAAGAATTACACCACTTGCTGCCTTTGCACCAAACACTGCAGCAGAACTGGCATCTTTTAATACATCGATCGTGCTGATATCATTTGGATTGATGTCGCTTAATGAACCATAATAAATAACGCCATCCACAACAATCAAAGGTGTAGTTCCTGCGTTAATAGAAGAACGCCCTCTTATCTGCAGATCGCCACCCCCTTTTGCAGAAGCAGAGTTTACCTGCGAAATATTCAAGCCGGGAACATTACCCCGCAAAGCATCCTGTACATTAACCGGGTTTTCATTTTCCAGTTGAGCAACTTTTACCTGTGATACAGCGCCGGTAAGATCTTTCTTTGTACTTGTTCCATAACCAATAACAATCACCTGGTCTAAAGTTGATGCTTCGCCGGTTTCCAATGAAACATTAACCGTTGTTTTACCATTTACTGCTACCGATTGTTCTTTAAACCCAATGGAAGAAAAGATCAAAGTTGCCGTAGGCGAAACACCTGTTAACTGATAGTGGCCCTTATCGTCGGTGCTCGTTCCTTTGCTTGTTCCTTTTACCGTAACAGAAACAGCGGGCAGAGGTTTCGCCCCTGCAGCGGACGTTACCGTTCCCTCGACATTAATTGTTGATTGCGCTGACAACATTGCTCCATATAACAATGTTGCAAAGAGCAATGAAAATGGTTTCATCATTTTCGTGTGCATAAACAGTTTATTTAAGTGATGAAAAACGAATTCCGATTTGTGTTTTTATGATCAGAGATTCTTTAAAAGCCAATTGAATTGCCACCATCAACAGGTAATACAACACCTGTAATAAAACCTGCTTCTTCACTCGCTAAGTACACCGCGGCATGGCCAACATCCTCCGGCTTTCCTAATTTTCCCAACGGTGTTCTTGATAATACTTTTGTTTTACGTTCAGGGTCTCCGTTTAATGCTTTTGATGACATATCAGTTGCAATAAATCCAGGGGCAATACAATTAACCCGAACACCTTTTGGTGATAATTCTGCGGCCATCGCCCTTGTCATTCCTTCTACAGCACTTTTCGATGCTGTGTAAGCAATAACCTTCGGTAAACCATAATGGGCAGCCATAGAGCTTATCATGATAATACTTCCATTACCTTTTGCGATCATTGATCTTGCAACTTCCCTTGATAAAACAAACACCGCCTGTTGATTAACTTTTATGATCTGTTCGTATTCTTTGTCTTCAACATCTAACATTTCTTTTTTCATATTAAGGCCGGCATTGTTTACCAAAATGTCAATGCCATTTATTGCTTCCAGTTTGGCAATAAAAGCAGGTATTTTTTCTGTATCAGCGAGATCAAACACATAGTAGCTGCTTCTTTCACCCAACGTGCTGCAGGCATTTTTTAACTCGTCTTCGTTTCTTCCAACTATTATCACGTTTGCACCTGCGCACCGCATTGCCTGCGCAATGGCAAAACCGATTCCTTTTGCACCGCCTGTCACCAAAGCTGTTTTACCTTTCAAATCAAATCTTCCGTTATTTGTCATAAACAATCCTATTTTATATAATGTGTTTTATGATACCAGCATTTGTTTTCTATGGAATCTTCGTTGCGTCGCAATTCGTTCATCGTCCGGTTATTAATTGAGCTTTGCTTTGCAGATGCATCCTGTTGCAGTTGTTGATGCAGTACAAGAGTGCGACGCAACGATGCCCGATATTTATTCTTAAGCCGGGTTAATAAAAAAATAAATGCCATTGGTGCTTATTGTTCTATTCACCATTGACTTACCTGTTTGCTATGTCCAAAGCCTTTGTTGATGTGTAATATTTTGAAATCATACACGGCACTTCCCATGCAGGCAATTGTTTATTTTGCAGGTATTGCAGGTAGCGTTGCATTACCTGTGCAAAATGCGCTTCGTGACCAACCTTATATTTTTCAGGAATATTTACTACCCAGCGATCTTTGTTTTTTTCTACTGCAATACCCGGATAATTTTTTTGAAGTTGGTTAACTGCTTCGTGCAAAGCATTACTGTATGCTGAATCATTTTTCTTTGGAATGATGTAAAGCGTAGGCTTGTAATTTTCTTCCCTGCCCTGTTTGATCTCAAGATTTGCAACACTCCCTTTTAGTAAACTGTAGTGGGTATCACCGCCTTCCGTTGCCTTATAATCCCAGCGTGCCGTAAGCTTTACATGCACGCCTTTTAGGGTATAATTTATTGTACCATTTGCATGTGTTTGTAAGACTGAATCGTTGATAACATATTGTTTTAAAAAAACGGGAAAAGAAGATTGTTTTGTTATCTGTACAAATTGTGATAAGGTGAGGGGAGTAGGCCATGTTTTTGCAGACAAAACATTGATGTCTGTTTTATACTGAATAGCCGTATCAGGGAAAAGTTCCCATTGCACAAGATCAATTAAATGTGTTCCCACATCAGCAATTGATTCGCCTTGTTGCTGGGGATCAAAGAACCAGCTAGGTCTTGTTAATACATTGCCGGAAACATATTTGTAGAAGTAATGCACACTTTCTGTAACAACGCCCGGGTCTTTTTCAGTGCCTTGCTGCTGTTCACCGAAAACGGTTGGAATGTGAGCAAATTCTTTCTGCAGAATATTAGTGATCTCGCTGCGTTCGGTCATGATATCATACAACAATACATTCTTTTGTTTGGCTTCGGCAAACGCCTGTTCCAGCTTATTAAAATCGCTGCTGTTAATCGCCATAGGTTTATCCCCTAAAACATTCAAACCAGCTTCAACGGAACGTTTAATGTATTCGGTTTTTAATTTGTTATTGCCTGCAAGCACCACTACATTTCCTTTTTTTCCTTCAAGCATTTTTTCAAAAAAATCATTACCGGTACAAACAATTTCATTCCAATGTGTAGCGTCATCTTCGCGTTGATTGTATTGTTTTATCAAAGTAAGATGAGCTTCTAATTCAGGCCCTTTTGGTGCATACACATATACATTCGAATCTATTTGCGGATACATGCTTTTCTGTACCAGTGCTGCATGAAAGTGACCCGGATCTAAAGTGATAAGTTTCACTGTTGCACTATCGTTTGAATTTGATTCTTCAGAACCGGAATTTTTGCAGCTATACAAACACATAACAATTGCTGTTATTAGTATGATGTATTGTTTTATTCTCATTAAAATGCTTTCAATTTTTACACATTACCCTACCGCCTCCCTGTTTTACCAGGGAGGTTAGGTGGGACTTACTGCTATGTTTACTAAAGGCTTTTGTTAGTTCTGTTTCATTGTATCTTTTTGTGAGAAGTAAGACGGTAAACATCCGATTTTCACTTTTCACTTACACACTTTTAAAACTGTTTCTGCGATAGTTTGTGATGCTTCATTATAACACCGTTTCTACATTGTACTCTTTATTGATCTGGTAAGGCCATCTTTGTGGACGTGACAACATGGCATTGGCTTCGCTATCGTTTTTAAATATTTCTTTCTCCGGATCCCAGTATAATTTTCTTTTCAATTTCATCGCGATATGGTTAAGCAGGCAAACCGAGCAGGCTCTATGACCAACTTCTATAGGTGCAATATTTGGCTGACGGGTTATAATACTTTCAAGCCAGTTGAGATGATGTTCTTTGCTGTCGATCAGGTGAATTTCATTCTCGCCAATTTCAGAAGATAAAATTTTGGGATCACTTGCATCGAGGGCTTTGCTGTTCTTGTCTTTTGCTACGGGATCGCTTGCTGTAACAGTATAACTTCCTCGTGTAACGAATATCCATCCCTTCTCGCCAACAAACTTCACCCCGTTGGGATATTCGTTGCTTGCTAAAACTTTCACGCCATTAGGAAAAATTGTTTCTGTTTTAAAATTGCCATGCACATCCCATAGTGCTTCTTTAGCAGGCCAGTCTGCAGTGCCTGATATCTCAATTGGCCCGGTGTATTCAGTACCCATTCCCCAGTTAGCAATATCAAAATGATGGGCGCCCCAGCCTGTTATCATTCCAGCACCAAATTGCTCACAACGCAGCCATCCTGGTCTTGAAAAATCTTTTTGTGGATGAACCAGTTTTTCTGTGTAAGGAACATAAGGTGTTTGTCCTAACCACATTTCATAATTAAGATTTGATGGTATAGGCATTTCTTTTTCAACGGTACTTTCTGCAGGATTATCAACCGGCAAGCCAACATAAATAGTATGTAGTTTTCCTACACGTCCGTTGCGTACCAACTCACAGGCTTTTTTAAATTGCGGCATAGAACGTTGCTGACTTCCTATCTGGAAAACAACGCCTGCTTTATGTGCTTCATTGCTTAATATTCTTCCTTCAGGAATGGTAAGAGATGCAGGTTTCTCCATGTACACGTGTTTACCTGCACGAACTGCATGAACCGCAGGTATAACATGCCAGTGATCAGGTGTGCAGATAAGAACTGCATCAATGTCTTTGTTCGCAAGTAAATCCTGGTAATTATCATGGGTTGTAGTGCCGTTATAAGCTGTGCCGTTCTTTTTACTATAAAAATCATCAACAAATTTTTTCCCTAACGCCAAGCGGTTTTTATCAAGATCGCAAACAGCGATAAGCTTCGCCAATGATTGTTTCATCGTTCCAGGCATATCCCAGTCCCGCCCTATTCTTCCTGCACCTATCACACCTACATTGATAAGATTGGAAGGCGCATTCTTTCCTAAAACTCTTGCCGGAACGATTGTTGGAAACTGCGATAACACCGCCGCACCTATCGCACCTTTTACAGAGGTTTTCAAAAATTTTCTTCTTGAATTGATCGCTGCTACAGATTCTTGCATATAGTTTTATTTTTCGCTATTAATAAGTTTAGTAAGGCAATGGATCATTCACATTTTTTGAATGGGCTTTAGAATAATCAAGTTTTCGGTTATCGTTTATCACCCACTTCAAACCACCTAAAATATGTTGCTGGAATTCTTCTTTTTTATACGTCGCACTGTCATGTCCAAGCGATGTGTACCACTGCCTTCCACCGTCAAATTCGTGACACCATACAGCAGGCGATGAAGTGCCTCCATAAAATGTCGGCTTATCATTATCATTCACACTGCTTAAGTCATGTACGACCAGTACATGCAAATCGGGATTTACTTCTTTGAAGAAGTAACATTCATCATCAGCACTCCAAACACTAGGCAAAAACGATGTTGAAGGATGGTTTTTATCAATGATAATTTCTTTAAAAGGCTGATGTTTTGCATGTCTTAAAAAACTTGCTCCTATTAATCTTTTAAACCAGGGCCAGTTACGTTCTGTGCCTGTTGCAGAATGCAGTCCAACAAAACCACCACCAGCTTGCACATAATGCATCAGTGCAAGTTTTTGTGCATTATTTGTAAAAACATCATTGTTCGTATTGTTGAATACCAGTACATCATATTTTCTTAAGTTGGCATCGTTAAAGTCATCCGGATTATCAGACACATCTACACCAAAACCATAACGTTCGCCTAAGCTTTTTATCGCTGCACTTGCTGAGGCAATATTGTCATGTACATAACCTTTGCCGTTTTTTGTATAAACAAGAATATGCACGTCATTCCACTTAAAATTATCCTTTGTTGTCTTCTTTGATGCCGTACACGCCATCATTATCATCGCCGCGATCAATATATAAATGCCTTTTCTCATGTTTATTACTTTGCTTTTTTTTATCATGATTTTTTCTTCACAAGCTTCTTCTCTCTACTCATCGTCCCTTGTGTCACTCACTTGTGCTGTTGTTTTTCATGTCATCAGAAATTCTGTATAATTATCCAATATTATCTCTTCATTTATTTGCCATCGTAACAGTAACTTTTGGCGGTTGTGCAAAGCTTTTCCAAACAGCTTCTGCCTGTTGGGGTGTAATGGTATTTTCATAAACCAATACACGGTATTTCAATACATAATCTTTTCCGGGAGCAAGTGGCCAGTCTGTATTTCTTGTTGGACTGAAACTGAAAAAAACATCGCCTCTTCCATTCATGTTTTCGGGCCATACACGCATTGGTTCCGGAAAGTTGTAATTGGTTGGCGAACCCATAAATAAAATGCCTGAATGACCTTCTTTCATGTCGCCATCAATCATACACCATCTTGCTCTTGAAGCATCCGCATCTTTTCGGGTTTTGTTTTCAGAAGTAAGTACTTTGCTGTTTTGATTATTCCAGTCCGAACTTGCACGAAAACCAAACCCGCCGTAACGATATTCTTTCAATAAAACACTGTCATCAGTAGCGCAGTTAAGCGATGATGTAAAATCCCAAAGCCACATCTTTTTACCGATGTTATAAGCACGTACATCCCAAACCTCATTCATCGCAATAACAGGTGCATGTGTAAGTGAATCATTCAATATAACATGTTCCTGCAGCGCCTTAAAACCGGCATAGACGGCGCCTTCATCTTTTGAAATAAAATGAGCAAAACGAACAGTTCCTTTTTTATCACCAAGATTCCAGAAATCAACTTTTTTACCGCGGAATATTACATCTGTCCACGGGTTCCATATTCCTACATGATGCCAATGATCCGGTGGATTAATTTGTGTGAGCACATTACCTGAAGGTGACCAAAGTGGATGAATAAATCCACTCCGTTTAAACGCTGTATCAACACCTTTTGGCGGGTAATGTACTGCATGCTGGTATTGCAAAACATTTTTTCCATAAGCTGTTATTAGTAAAGCAGAATCTTTTTCAACAAGTTTCAGAGGGCTTTCCGCTTCTGTTTTTTCTTTTCGTTTTATCAGTTCAAAAGTCCGGTTTGTTTTGGCTGAACCATCTCCACTTTTTATCATCCACCATAAAAACCGATGATAACTGTGTTCTACCTGGAACGGTACTTCAATACTTTTACCTGATGTTGTTTCAATTAATGTTAATAAAGAGTCTGCAATATTTGTAACATTATCAAGATCTATATAAACAGGTGCAGCAATGGAATTGTTCACAGATGATAAGCTAAGCTTAGCAATTAACTGTGCTTTTATATTTTGTGTAATTAATAATAAACAGAGTAAAGCAAAAAGTATATAGGCTTTTCTCATAAGCTGCAATCGTTAAACAATTCTCGTTGCGGATAAAATTAGGCTCTTGCACCTTGCTGAACAATAGCATCGTCTAGTGATTTGTAATGCAAAAGATCGAACACGTTACCGGTAACGATTGCGTAAAACGTATTGCAATAAAAAGGTGAATAATTTTGATAACTTTTAATCATTAATTTTAAATCTTGCTATTTTTAAACAAACTGATAGAATAGGCTTTTGCAATTATTTGTGAGAGAATAAAGAAGTACGTGTTTTAAAGCCTGTAGGTTATGAAAAATCAAACTGAAATTACTTTAAAGGATATAGCGCAAAAACTAAAGTTGTCTGTTTCTACGGTTTCACGTGCCCTTAGAGGCAGCACAGAAATAAATCCTGAAACTTGCAAACAGGTCTTGGCTTTAGCTGAAGAGTTGCATTATAGTCCTAACCCGATTGCCCTTTCCATGAAAGACAAGCGGACAAAAGTGATAGGCATAATGGTACAGGAGATTGCGAATAATTATTGCTCTGCAACCATTGCAGGTATAGAGAATCATGCACATCAGAAAGGTTATCATGTTATCATTTCGCAAAGCCAGGAAAAGTACGATACTGAAGTGCAGAACACCAAACTTCTTGCATCGAGAAGAATTGATGGTTTAATCATCACTCTTTCCAATGAAACTAAAGATATTAGCCACCTGCAGGAACTGATAGATAAAGGCATTCCTGTAGTGATGTTTGATCGTGTGAGCGACCAGGTAAAAACACATAAAGTAGTTGTGGATGACTACCAGGGTGCTTATGATGCAACCTGTCATTTAATCGAACAAGGTTATAGGAAGATAGCGCATTTGACCATTTCAAAATGTTTAAGCATCACGCAAAACAGGTTAAGCGGTTACTTAGATGCGTTGAACCATCATAGCCTGGCGATAAAAAAAGAATGGATCATTCATTGTGATTTTAATACATCACAAATAGAAAAGGAGATACGGAAACTATTTTCAGCAAAGCAACGTCCTGATGCTATTTTAACTTCTGTTGAAAGATTATCTATGATATGCCTGCGGGTGTTAAGAGAAATGAAATTAAGCATTCCCGATGATGTTGCACTCGCCGGTTTTGCAGATAATCCGCTTACCCGTTTTTTAAATCCCTCTTTAACTTCTGTTTGTCAGCCTACTTTTCAAATGGGACAACATGCGGCGGAGCTATTGATTGAACTTATAGAAGATAGAAATAGCACTGACGAATTCAAAACAATAGAACTAAACACGTGTTTAGATATACAGGAGTCGTCGTTGAGAAGGAAGTAAACTCATTCCTCACAAGTAGCATAGCAATTAAATGTTTGAGAATGTAATCGAAATTATTATTCTATTTGCTGCTTTATATTTTACAAACTGCATTTTTGCTACTGTAAATCCTCTTTCTTTGCACCAGTTATTGTATTACTGCAAAAACCATTAACTATTTTATGAGTCTTTTTGAAACTATTGTTTTAGCTGTAATAGAAGGAATTACAGAATTTCTTCCTATTTCTTCCACGGGTCACATGATCATTGCAAGTTCTTTAATGGGAATTGAAAAAGATGAATTTACCAAACTGTTTGAAATAGCGATACAACTTGGCGCTATTCTCTCAGTGATCGTTTTATACTGGAAGAAATTCTTCCCGCTTAACCGGTGGAATTTTTATTTCAAACTGATCGTTGCAGTGATACCGGCACTTGTGTTAGGTGCTATATTTTCTGATAAGATTGATGAATTGCTCGAAAGTCCTACAACCGTTGCCATAAGTTTATTGATCGGCGGAATTGTATTATTATTTATTGATGATGTATTTAAAAAACATACCGTTACCAGCGAACCTCAAATAACTTATGCAAAAGGTTTTGTTATTGGCATCTGGCAATGTTTAGCGATGATACCCGGCGTTAGTAGAAGTGCTGCAAGTATTATTGGCGGCATGCAACAAAAACTTACAAGAAGTGTTGCTGCTGAATTTTCTTTCTTTCTTGCTGTACCTACGAT
>JAEZRL010000424.1 GCA_023440945.1 Bacteroidota bacterium | reverse complement strand
AAGTTAAGGATACTTTCCTTTGACGGGGGAGGAATACGCGGCATTATTCCTGGTACTATACTCACACAACTTGAAAAGTTATTACAAAAAATGAGTGGTAACAACGACCGGAAAATTGGTGATTATTTTGACATGATAGCCGGCACAAGTAGGGGTGGAATTTTATCCTGTCTTTATCTAATGCCCGGCGATAGTGGTAAAGCAAGATACACTGCGGCAGAAGCATTGGATCTCTATATAAAAAACGGCCATGTTATTTTTGACAGAACTTTCTTAGAGAAAATATTAAGTGCAGGCGGGATCATCCACGAAAAATATTCCGAAGAACCATTGTACAGTTTGCTGACACAATATTTCGGGGATGAAACGATTGATAATTTCATCAGGCCAAGCCTCATCACTTCTTATGATATAACTGACCGCAAAGCAATTTTTTTTACAAGTGCGGATGCCTGCAAAGATGCCATGTATAATTTTAAAGTAAGAGATGCCGCAAGGGCAACATCTGCAGCGCCTACTTATTTTTCTCCGGCTCATATCACCTCCATGAATGGACAGGTTTATACGCTTGTAGATGGAGGAATGTTTGCCAACAATCCTGCGTTATGTGCTTATGCTGAAGCAAGAAAAACAGAATTTTCGGTTTTACTGAATGATAAGGAGAAAAAAGATAAGCCAACAGCGGAAGACATGATCATTGTTTCTTTAGGAACAGGTTCTGTAAAAAAACGATACAGTTATGATGAATTTAAAAGTGCCGGACAAATAAAATGGCTTGAACCTGTGATAGATATTCTAATGTCAGGCAACTCCGAAACAGTAGCTTACCAGTTAACACAAATGTATCTTACACTCGATCCGCAATTTCAAAATAATTATTATCGTCTTGAGCCGGGATTGAAGGAAGCTTGCTCCGAAATGGATATAGCCACCACGGAAAACATCAATAATCTCTACCAGGCCGGTTTAACTTATGTAAAAGATAACATTAAACAACTGGAGGAGATTGCGCAGAAAATAATAGAAAACGATTGATAAGTTTATAAAGCTCTCAATTGTTTTGCGAAATCTTACTCAAGCCGCATACGCTTAAGAATACAAATTTTGGAGGTGGTTATACTACAATATTTGCTAAAGTAAATTTCATTCTACCTATATCAGCAGAAGATATTCTTTGTTCAGAACCATTGGTGCAAGTCTGCCGTTTCCATAACCTACATCTCCTTACCTTTGCTAACCTTGAAAATGTAATAATGAGCGAAGAGAAATCATTGAATTTTATTGAAGAGATCGTTGAAGAAGATCTTAGATCAGGCAGGTATAAATCTATCCTTACCCGTTTTCCACCTGAGCCGAATGGTTATTTGCATATTGGTCATGCAAAAAGCATTTGTCTCAATTTCGGTTTATCACAACAATATGGCGGTGGTACAAACCTCCGTTTTGATGATACCAATCCAACAACCGAAGAAACCGAATATGTTGAAAGTATAAAAGAAGATATTCATTGGCTTGGCTTTAAATGGACAAACGAATTTTATGCATCGGATTATTTCGAACAGCTATATGCTTTTGCAGTTGATCTTATAAAAAAAGGTCTCGCTTATGTTGACGATAGTAGCAGCGAAGAAATTGCAGTGCAAAAAGGTACGCCAACAGAAGCAGGAAAGAGAAACAAATATGCTGACAGAAGCGTGGAAGAAAATCTTCGATTGTTTGAAGAAATGCGATCGGGCAAATACAAAGATGGTGAAAAAGTGCTACGGGCAAAGATTGATATAGCTTCACCAAATATGCACATGCGTGATCCTATCATGTATCGTATCAAACATGCAAATCATCATCGCACCGGTAATAAATGGTGTATTTATCCCATGTACGATTTTGCTCACGGACAAAGCGATAGCATTGAGCACATCACGCATTCTATTTGTACGCTTGAATTTATTCCACATCGCCCGCTATACGATTGGTTTATTGAAAAGCTGGAGATATTTCCCTCGCATCAATACGAGTTTGCTCGTTTGAACATGACTTACACGGTAATGAGCAAACGAAAATTGCTGCAACTGGTGAACGAGAAATATGTAAGCGGATGGGATGATCCGCGAATGCCAACCATCAGTGCTATGCGCCGTCGCGGTTATACCCCGGAAAGCATTCGTGATTTTTGTGACAAGATAGGCGTTGCAAAAAGAGAGAACCTGATTGATGTGGGACTGCTGGAATTTTGTGTTCGTGAACATCTCAACAAAGCAGCCCTAAGAAGAATGGTTGTATTCGATCCGTTGAAAGTGGTGATAACAAATTATCCGAAAGGCCAGGTTGAAATGTTGCAGGGAGAAGATAATCCGGAAGATGCAAATTCAACACATCGTGAAATTCCTTTTAGCCATGAGTTATATATAGAACGGGAAGATTTTATGGAGAACCCGCCCAAAAAATATTTCCGTTTGGCACCGGGACAAATGGTGCGCTTAAAAAGCGCTTATATCATCAAATGCGATGAAGTGATAAAAGATAAACAAGGCAACATAACAGAAGTGCATTGCAGTTATTTACCAGAAAGTAAAAGCGGTGCAGATACATCTTCGCTTAAGGTAAAAGGAACTTTGCATTGGGTAAGCATCGCACATGCGGTGAATGCAGAAGTGCGTTTGTATGATCGTTTATTCAATGTTGAAAATCCTGCAGATGAAGAAGGGGATTTTAAAGATTATATCAACAAAGATTCTTTGCATATTGTTCAAAATGCGTATGCGGAGCCTGCATTGAGAAATTCAAAATTTGATGAGCGTTACCAGTTTTTGCGCAAAGGCTATTTCACTCTTGATAAAGATACAAGTGAAGAAAAACTGGTATTCAATCGCACTGTTACATTAAAAGATACGTGGGCAAAAGAACAAAAGAAAGGATAGGTGTTTTCTATATAAAGAAAGGGAAAAGAATATAGGGACCGTATTTCACTTCTTATCTTCCTTTCCCCATCTAAAACTATTTATTTCCAATCCTGCCAGGTCGAGCACACGGTCAACAACGGTTGAAGCTGCTTCTTCTATAGTTTTAGGAATGCTGTAAAAAGATGGCGTTGCCGGGCAAACAATACCGCCCGCCAATGTAACGGCTTCCATATTTTTTATGTGCACGAGATTGTAAGGCGTTTCCCTTACCACCAATATTAATTTTCTTCTTTCTTTTAGTACTACATCTGCGGCGCGTGTAATAACATCATCGCTTATGCCCGATGCTATGCGGCTCAAGGTTCCCATGCTGCAGGGACAAACGATCATGATATTATACTTTGCAGAACCGGAAGCAAATGGTGCCATAAAATCCTGTTTGTCAAAATAACGGGCAGGATAGTTTGAATGATCTTCATCACCCAGTTCCGTTTTCCATATTTCTTTTGCATTATTACTCATTACAATACTTAATTCCTGCCACTGCTCTTTCAACAGCATCAATTTATCTAATAATAATTTTGAATAAATAGAACCGCTTGCACCTGTTATTGCAACAACTATTTTATTCGGCATAATCAAATGTAAAGTTTGAAATAAGAATAAGAAATTTGAAATGAGAAAATTCAAATCGTAATTCTCAATAAAGTTTGCGTGAAAACTCTTTTGAATCGCAGCGAAGCGACACATGAGTTACACAACAAAGAAAAACTAAAAGGTTTAAAACCAGAAACCAAGTGAATCATTGTTAATGATCATTGGTTGCCGGTTAACGTCTCAATGCAATCCGGCCAAATACTTCAGGCTTTGCGGTATTTGCTCTACCGATCTTGAAGATTCATCTTCTATAAAATAATGTTTGATACCAATTTCTTTTGCCGTTTTCATGATCTCTGCTATACCCACGTCTCCTTGTCCCAACACCACGTTTGTTTCTTCATCCGCCGTACCATTTTGATTACCTTCTGTTCCGGGTTTTCTATCCTTTAAATGGAGGAGCACAAAACGTTTGGGATATTTTTTCAGCAAAGTTACCGGGTCTTGTCCAGGGTGTTTCACCCAAAAAACATCCATCTCGAAACTCAAATATTCCGGCTTGGTATTCTTCACTAAATAATCGAACAATGTTCCCTGTTCGTAGGGACGAAACTCGTAACCATGCGGATGATAGCAAAGCGTTAAACCGTTTTCATGAATCATTTTGCCTGCCTTATTAAAAACATCCGCCGCTTTTTTCATATCATCAATGGTAAAATTGGTGCCCTGGTGCGGTATCCAGAAACAGACAACGTACTTTGCACCAAAAGATTTTGCCTCAGCAATAGCTGCCTGCGGATCTTTTGCCAGTGCATCAAAATCAGCACCTACGCTTACCATCTTCAAATTATTTTCTGCAAGTAATTTCTTATAGGCGTCTTTATCAAGTCCATATGTACCACCGCCTTCGATCTCCTTAATATTCCAGCTTTTGATCTGTGCAAGTGTGCCCGGAACATCCGTTTTAAACTGTTCACGCAAACTGTATAACTGCAAACCAATTTCCTGTGCATTTGTGTATTGACTGGAAATAAAAAACAGCGTTATCAATGCAAATAACTTTGATGGCAAGTTGAATTTCATCTGTTAGATTTTGATGGTCAAGATAAAGAAAATTCAGCGAGAGACAGCAGTAAATTTCTATTAAGCTTCATCATCCCCAAGCATTTTTGTTTTGATATAATCTTCTATCACTTGTGGAAAATAGTTATGCTCTAATGCATGAATGCGTTCGGCAAGTGATTGCGCTGTATCATCTTTTAAAACTTGGCAACTTTTTTGAAAAATATGCTTGCCATGATCGTACAATTCATCCACAACATGAATGGTGATACCGCTTTCTGTGTCGCCTGCCGCAAGCACAGCTTCATGGACAAAATTTCCATACATGCCTTTGCCCCCGTATTTCGGTAATAGTGCCGGGTGAATATTGATAATGCGTTCTTTATAAGCTTCTATCAGGCCGGAAGGAATTTTCCAGAGAAATCCTGCAAGAACGATGAGATCGATTCCTGCTTTGCGTAATTCACCCATATAATGATCACCCCTAAAAAATTTTTCTTTATCAAGTAATATTGTTTTAATACTGAAATCCTTTGCAATATCTATAACGCCGGCACCCGGTTTATTGCAAACAACAAGTGTTACGATAGCAAGTTTATCAGCCGTATTAAAATATTCAATTATCTTCTTTGCATTACTGCCTGCACCGGAAGCGAAAATGGCTATTCTTTTTTTATTTCTCATAATATGAGATGTAAAAATAGCGAGTTATACAGAAGCTGAATAAAGTCGAGAATTTTTAGTTTAATTATGACCAAAGATTATTTAGCAAGAAGCAAAGCAAGTAAAGTGTGGAGTAATAGAGTTTTACCCGAAGCTAAAAGCATCGGTAGAAATGAAATTCAATTTCTGATAGCAGCCGTTAAACATTTAGTAAGAAACTAAACATCAGGAGCAAAGACAGATAACGGATCAGCAAAACTAACTTTTGGCTGGCCCTTTATGCCTAACTTTTGTACGCCAGGCATCAGCCGTTCCTGCACAAATTTTTCAAATAAGTCTTCAGACTCCCAGAGATCCAAAACATGAAAACCATCATCGCCCATCCAGGCAACATGAAATTTGGCGCCCCGTGGTGTATCCCCTTCCCAATTTATTTCTTTACGAGCCTGTTGGTATTGCTCTTCGCTCACCTCAGGCCAGCTCATTAACATTACGGTAGACATGGATGTAATTTTAAATGATGAAGAATTTTTGTAAGCAATTAAAAACATTTACACTCTCAAAAAACACCAATATTTATAGAAGAGCCGGTACAGATTATTTAAAAGAAAAATACTTCAATTATTTCTATAATGCAACAGGAAAGCAATAAGATGATATTCATTTTCTTTGCTTGTAAAGTACACAGCAACCCGATTGAGATGGCTTTAATAATTACTTATGTTGATCTTCAGAAAAAAATTTAGCTGCTGCATCGGCAAAAAAGAAAAATAATATGATTAAAAAAATTTGTTTGGCATTCCCGCTTATGCTTCTTTTTCTTTATTCAATTGCACAGAAAAAATATACTTTCGAGCAACCCAAAATGGGTTCTCCGTTTGTCATTACTATATATACAAATGATTCAGTAAAAGCTGCAGCAGTTGCAACTACGGCTTTTGAACTTGTTGACAGCTTAAACAATATCTTAAGCGATTATATTGACAGCAGCGAAATAAACCGTTTAAGCGCCTCTTCCGGAAAAGGAATTTATGTGCCTGTTTCGCAACCTTTGTTTGATATTATTCAACAAGCACAACATGCCTCTGTTTTAAGCAATGGCGCTTATGATATAACTATTGGCCCTGTTGTCAAACTCTGGCGTAAGGCAAGAAAAACAAAATCGTTTCCAGGTAAAGATTCTTTAGCATCTGCTTTGCAAAAAGTGGGATATAAGTATGTTCATTTAGACACCGCAAATCATTCGGTTTCGCTTGCAAAAAGCGGAATGCAATTAGATGTTGGCGGAATAGGTAAAGGTTATGTGGCACAGGCTGCGTTAGATTTAATAAAACAAAACGGCTTTAGCAGTGCTATGGTAAGTGCGGGTGGTTCTATTGTAACTTTAAATGCGCCGGGAGATAATAAAGGATGGCTTATCGGTATTAATGAGCCGGAAGAAAAAGAAGCTATCATGCCTCAAATGTTATCCATTCAAAACATGTCTGTTTCCACTTCGGGTGATATCTATCAATATGTAGAATTTAATGGAAAAAGGTATTCTCATATTGTTGATCCTATAACAGGTATTGGTTTGACCACCCAAAAAAATGTAACAGTAATTGCAAAAGACGGAGCTACGGCTGATTGGCTTTCTACTGCCTGCAGTGTACTTTCCATCAAACAAAGTATGCGGTTGATAAAAAAAATAAAAGGTGCAGCACTATTAATTACCGAAAATAAAAACGGTAAAATAGTAAAGAAAAGTTCGATTCTTTTCAAAACTTATTATTTTTGAAATAATCGTCATTTTGACGTTTGTTATTTGCTATAGATTTTCTTAGATAATATTAAAGTTC
>JAEZRL010000413.1 GCA_023440945.1 Bacteroidota bacterium | reverse complement strand
CTTTAGCGCCATCACTATTCTTCAATTCCAAAACACGCTTTGTGTATTTCTTTAAAAAAGCAGCATCGTAGCCATAAGAACCTCTTGCGAACGATGAATCTTTTTCATTCATGTTGTTTTGATTATTGTTATTGCTATTCTTACATGCTGTAAACAGGAGCAATAAAAAGGTAATTGCCAGAATGTTTTTTGTCATAAGCATTATAAAGATATCCCTCTTTTCCAGGGAATAAAATCATCGTGTTTTAGTGCATCTGCTTTGGCTTTTATTTCGCCGCTTGCTACACCGATAACATATTCAAGAATACGTTCTCCTGCCTTTTCTATCGTTTCTGTTCCTTCAATGATCGTTCCTGTATCAATGTCAATAATATCTTTCATTTTATTATACAAAGTAGTATTTGTGGACAGTTTCAGCACCGGTGCAACAGGATTTCCGGTTGGTGTTCCTAAGCCTGTTGTAAACAAAACAATGTTTGCACCTGCGCCCACTTCAGCTGTTGTTGATTCCACATCGCTGCCTGGTGTGCACAATAAATTCAACCCGGGTTTTGTTGCTTTTTCAGGATAATCAAGCACATCTGTTACCGGAGATGTGCCGCCTTTTTTTGCTGCACCCGCAGATTTTATTGCGTCTGTTATCAAACCATCGCGAATATTTCCAGGCGATGGATTTGCAAAGAAGCCTGAACCAACTTCCATTGCCCTTTCATTATACGTTTTCATCAATTGCATAAAACGTTCTGCTGTTGCATCATCTACACAACGATCACTCAATTCCTGTTCTACACCATTCAGCTCGGGAAATTCAGATAATATAACGCTTCCACCTAATGCCACTAACAGATCTGAGGTATAACCGATAGCAGGATTGGCGGAGATCCCTGAAAATCCATCAGAGCCACCACATTCTAAGCCAATGCATAATTTACTTAAAGGCGCGGGCTGACGTTGTTGTTGGTTCGCAATAGTTAAACCTGCAAATGTTTTTTGTATGGCATGTTGCAACAACTTTTGTTCGTTACCGATTTGCTGCTGTTCGAGTATGAACAACGGTTTTGAAAATTTGGGATCACGTTTTTGTATTTCTTCTTCCAGCAAACCAACCTGCGCATTCTGGCAACCTAAACTCAATACGGTTGCGCCGGCAACATTTGGGTGTGTTATATATCCCGCAAGTAGTCCGCATAAAGCTCTCGCATCCTGCCTTGTTCCGCCACAGCCTAAAGTATGTGTTAGAAATTTGATGCCATCAATGTTCTCAAAAATTTTTTCACCGCTTTGCTCAAATGTTTCTATTGCAACATCTGTTTCTAAAATTTCTTCGCCTGATTTTCCATTGTGATATTGATTTACCAATTGCTGTACAAATGCTTCATAAGGCGATTGCTTTGGCGCATAGCCCAATGCTTTCATAAACGCTTCCTGCAAAACATCCACATTTCTGTTCTCGCAAAAAACCATTGGGATAACTACCCAATGATTAGCCGTTCCAACTGAACCATCTGCACGATGATAACCCATGAACGTTTTGTTTTGCCACTTGCTTACATCAGGCTTATTCCATTCGGTATTACGTTCTTTCAAGCCATAACTGCCCGTTGCATGTTTAATGTTTTGGGTTGTTATCAAACTTCCCTTCGGAATAAATGTTACTGCTCTGCCTACCAAAACGCCATACATAATTATCTCATCTCCTTCGTTCAGGTCGTTGATATTAAACTTATGCTTTGCAGGAATATTTGCAGCCAAAACAATTGTTTCGTTGTTTTGTTTAAGTGTCACTTCATCTGCTTTTTTCAGGTTGGTAAGCGCCACCTCTACATTGTCTTTCGGATGTATTCTCAAATGTGTTGTTTGCATAAGAATTAAGTAAAAAGTAAAAATTCAAAAGTTAAACCGCTCTCTTTTTAATTTTGCCTTTTGATTTTTGAATTTATTTTTTATTACCAGCTTTTGCTTTTCATGGCCTCACCTGTTGTGTCACTCACTTCAGCGTTCCTAACTGCGGTCGACAGTCGACGGTTAACAGTCAACCGATGCTTCTGCAGTACAAGTGTGCGACGCAACGATGTTTGCAGCACTTCAGTTGGGTTCATAAAGAAACATTATAAAACTTATACTGTTATCGTTTCTTTTATCACTTCATTGGAATATTTTCCATCCACCTTTCTCATGATCTTTAACGGATTATCGTTTTGCAAAGCTGCAGGCAATAAATTGTCTGGATAATTCTGATAACAAACAGCCCGTGTAAAACGATAAATGGCATTGGTGCCAACAGATGTTGTTCTGCTATCCGTGGTTGCTGGATAAGGGCCGCCATGCACCATTGCATGTGTAACTTCCACACCTGTTGGAACCTGGTTGCAAATTACACGACCGGCTTTTAATTCGAGCAATTGCAGCAAAGGTTGAAATTGAATAAGATCATTGTCCGTTCCCCAAACAGAAATGGTTAATTGGCCGTGCAGTTTTTCAGCAATAGCATACAATTGTTGCTCATCATCAGCCACTACATGAATAGAACTTGGACCAAACACTTCATCCATTAACGACTCATTCTTCAAAAATGTTTCTGCATTTGTTTTAAACATATAAGGTTTTGCGGCAAGTTCAGTAGTTGCAGCTGGAGAACTTATAAATTCTATTCCTTCTACTTTTGTTAATGCTTCAACACTTTTTGTATAACCACCATAAATTTTATCCGTTAACATACAATCAGCATTTCCACTGCTAATGCTCTTTTCAAACTGGATAAGAAATTCAGTAGTGTGCTGCGATTGCAATGAAACAACAACACCCGGATTTGTACAAAATTGTCCTGCACTTAGTGTGTTGGATGAAGCTAATTTATCCGCAATTGCATGTGTGTTTTCCCGAATCAATTCAGGTAGCACAAACACGGGATTTATACTTCCCATTTCTGCATAAACAGGAATTGGTTCTTCCCGTTTTGCTGCTGCGTCGAATAATGCTCTTCCACCTCCAAGAGATCCTGTAAAAGCAACGGCTTTTATTAGGGGATGTTTAACCAGTTGCAAACTGCTTTCATAACTTGCTCCCTGGAACATAGTAAAAACACCATCAGGCATACCAGTTAGCTGTGCCGCTTTGATGATTACCTGAGAAACGAGTTCCGATGTTGCAGGATGACCGGGATGGGATTTATAAACAACAGGACAACCCGCCGCCAAAGCAGAAATCGTATCGCCGCCGGCGACAGAAAATGCAAAAGGAAAATTACTAGCACCAAAAACAGCAACAGGGCCTAATGCTATTTGCATTTGTCTAATATCTGCTTTTGGTAAAGGTTTTCTTTCCGGTTGCGCTTTATAAATAATTGCATTTACACAATCGCCTTCCTTTATTAATTGTGCAAATAGTTTTATCTGATTGATTGTTCGCTGCGCCTCACCTTTCAAGCGCCCCAATGCTAATCGCGTTTCTTCAATAGCAACCGGGATAATTTCTTCCTTCGCTGCATCAATTCCTTCTGCAATACTGTTTAAAAAAGCTATCCTTTTTTCTGTCGGCAATAACCTATATATATTAAAAGCATTTGCAGCTTTTGTTACAGCATTGTTTACGTCGTTTTCTGTTGCTTCAAAAAATGAAGTTTCTTTCAGTTCGTTTACTACACCTCCGTGTGGTTTAAAACTCTGGTCTTTATTTTCTGAAAGCTCGTAACCTATGTAATTTTTTCCCGTGATATTCATAACTGCCAATAAAATTTAGGAACGTTTGTTGTTTCCTCAAATGTAAAAATAAAATAGCTGTAAAATTTTCGTTTGATTTAAGTGATAAAAACAAATATATCTGGCTTAGTTTTAAACGCTTAACAAGGTAAATTCTTACATTTAATATTTGAATCTATAGCGTGTGCCATACGAAATGAACAGATATGCTCAATTGTTACAAACAGGAAATTTAAACTTCGAATATCTTCCTGGATACGCTGAATTTTTGCTTAATAACAAGTTTAAGAAACTGGTTAAAGAACTTACTGATTTGTGCTATGAGATGAAGGTTCCCATGCTTAAATATTTGGCTTCACTTTCCAAAGAAGAAGTATATGCAATGGGTGAGCGTTCGTTAACACTCTTTCTTAACTGTGCCAGCGAAAATAAGATGGATGATTATCTTGAAATGTTTTTACAGTCCTGGATAAAAAATCAGCTACCTGTACTTCTGAACGATCAGCTTGTTGTGGAGGATCTCACATTAGCTAGTTACATTAGAAAAAAAATAATTACCAAATATGTTTCGTCCTATACAAAAGATATAGACGAAGCTTTAGAGATCATTAATGAATTAGATATTTTCAATCTAAAATATAATTCGGTAACCTTTAAAGTTTTGTCGGATATACAGCAGGAAAAGATAAACGAGCAATTGCATCTTATTCGTCAAAATGAAAGTTATTACAAAAAAGCAGAAGCCATAACGCATACAGGAAACTGGCGTTGGAATATAGAAGATAATACAATAATCTGGACGGATGAACTTTGCCGCATTTATGATCTTCCTGTCACTAAAGTGTTAACCTTCGAAGAAATTTTTTCTTACAATCACCCGGACGATGTAGAGAAAGTAAAAAAATCTGTAGAACATTCCCTGACAACAAAACAACCTTTCGATTTTTATTACCGTATCATCTCTGCTGAAAAAAAAGAAAAAACACTGCATGCTGTAGGCGAAATAGCAGAGGAAGAAAACGATAAAATAAAAGTGATGCTTGGCACACTGCAGGATGTTACAGAGGCTTTTTTGTTACGGAGGCAATTGGAAGAAGAAAAATCATTTGCGGAGTTGCTGATTGAAAACAGTCCGGATATGATATTGGTGCTTGATACAGATATGCGTGTAAAGGTTTGGAATAAAAAGTGCGAAGAGCATAATCATATAAGTAAGCAAGAAATCTTAGGCAAAAATTGGTTTGAATTTTTTCCGGAATATGATAAGGAACTATGGATGAAAGAAATGCAACCTGTTCTTAACGGAGAAATGCGTTATCTGCCAAAAGTAAAATTTTTGCATAACCCAGGATTTGGAGAGCTGTATATCATCCCTTTAAAAAATAGCGAAGGCAAAGTATTCAGCATCTTAACGATTATACGCAACATAACCGAACTGGTGCATTCCAATAAACGTTATGAACAAATAAATGAAGAGCTGCGCCTCAGCGAAGAACTGTATCATAGGATGATTGATGAAATACAGGATTATGCCATTATTCGTTTAAATAAAGAAGGCATCATTGAGAACTGGAATAAAGGTGCACAAAAAATAAAAGGATATAAAAGTGCCGAAATAATCGGTAAACACTTCAGTGTATTTTATCCTGAAGAAAGGCGTGAAAAAAGCTTACCCGCAAAACTTATAGAACAAGCAACGCAGGAAGGAAAAGCTATTGATGAAGGATGGCGTATAAAAAAAGATGGTTCAAAATTCTGGGGTTATACCGTTATTACCTCCCTGCATAACGAGAAGAATGAAGTGATCGGTTTTGTAAAAGTAACACGTGATCT
>JAEZRL010000380.1 GCA_023440945.1 Bacteroidota bacterium | reverse complement strand
TATGGGAAGTAAAAGGGCTTAGCTTCTGCCTCACCCTATCCTCAAACAGGGGGAGCTTTCGCAAATGAATTAGCAGAAGCTGAAAATTCAACTTGTCAACTCACATAACCTGCCACGATACCACATGGCAGCCAACGCAGATCAAGCACTTTTTGTTCATGTCTACGATAATGTATTGCAATTAATAAAAGTGTTATGCATTGTTCTTCGGCATACAAGCCTGTAGCAATATTGGCAGCTTCTACCTTCTTATCATTATAAGGCAAGCTGATTGTTGTAGAGAAATTTGCATCTATCCTATTTGGTTCTGTTTTATATCTTGCTGCCATCATCTGCAGTTCCACCACACCTGTGTAAGGCGGTGCACTTATGTTTCTTTTGGGAACGAGGGGAGGTACATGTAGCATTAAAAGTTCGCTCTCTACCGTTTTCAGTGTCACCTCTGCGTGCAGCCTGTCTTTTATCAAAGCCTCTTGTTAAATTCAAAACCTGCAACATGAGGTAAGCTGGCGGAGGGAAGGGCTTGTTCAAATGGTTTTGTTTGAAGCCATTTTTTAATGGCTCCCGTAAAGGAGTCCCGCATCTCTTTGTTGGTTGGTTCGGGAAGCAGCGTAGTAAAACATTTCCTGAATGCAGCTCCCATGCGTGACGCGGCTCCATGTAAAAACTGCTCATCTTCATCGTGCGGTTTGCTTAATGTGTAGTGGCTGGTAACGCAGGTAAGGAATGCCTTTCCATGTTGAACCCACTATGCCTGCCCTTCCAACAAAATACAGGTTGGTTTGTTTGCCCATACAAATTGCTTTGGATCGTAGGGTGTTGAACACAGGAGCGTAAACAATGTTTTCAGGGGGATGGAAAAATGCGAATCAATTGTTTCTACGTATTTAGTTATTGCTTTATTCCAATCAAGTGGGCAAATTTGCCCTGTTGATTGGAATAAGATACGATTTTGGGAGGAATAAAAGATGAATGACGATTTACAAAACAGCATAGAAAGAAAGATTAATTTTAATATTCTCCTTAAAAGCTCATTAATCCTTTGGAAGCTTCTGCATTATTAAAAATGAAAGTTTATCTTAGCTCAAAATATCCAATATTTTGCTGTAGCGTAGCTGCAGAGAATGGAAAAAAGAAAAACTGTCCCTCCTGAACTCGATAAATGATAGGTAATTAGCATTTATCTTCATCCTTCTTAAGCAATTCCAGTTTCAGAGGCAAATGAAGAAAAAAACTTCAACCCGATCCTCTCAGTTAATATTTTTTAAAGTATTAAAGCCAATGAAATTATTTTTTCTTTTACTGGCCATCTTTATCATTGACTATGCTAATGCAAACAGTTATTACTTTTCGTCATCTATAGGTGATGATAGTCGCACCTCTATTCAGGCTCAAAACTCTGCTACACCCTGGAAGAGTTTAGATAAACTAAATGGTTTTTTCAAAAATCTTCAGCTCGGAGATTCTGTATTGTTGAAAAGAGGAGATGTTTTTTATGGCGAGTTGTTCCCAAAGAATAATGTTCGTTATGGTGCTTATGGAACTGGTGCAAATCCCAAAATAACTGGGCTTTCCTCACTTAGCGCCTGGACTTTAAGTAGCAGTAATATTTACTATGCGCCTTTAACTCAATCCGCTTTAAATATAGTAACCCTAGATGGTATAGTGAAAAAGATGGGGAGATATCCGAAAACAGGTTATTTAACCTTCAGTTCCCATTCCGGTACTGCATCTATTACAGGGGCATCAATTGGCAGTATCCCTTTTAATGCTACAGGTGCAGAATGTGTTATTCGAAAGATTCGGCAGATTATGGACAGACACATCGTAAAAAGTCATTCCGGTAATTCGATAAGCTTGTCTCAAGGCGGCGCATATAACAGTAATTATGCTAATAATATATCTTATCAGCCAATGGACGGCAATGGTTACTTCATTCAAAATAGTATTCACACACTTACTGAAGACGGCGAGTGGTATTTTGATGCTTCCAATAACAGGTTATATATGTTTTTCGCAGACGGAAATCCCGCTAATCATATCGTTAAAGTTAGTACAATTGAAAACCTTATCAATCTTAACAACAAGAGCAATATAAGTTTAGATAACATTGATTTTGAAGGAGCAAACACGCAGGCAAGTTATGTAAACGGCAGTTCTAACATAGCCTTCTTAAACTGCAATTTTTCAAAGATGCGGGATGTTCTTTTTGGTGATGTATCAATTGCCAATTACACGATTACAAATGGAAGTTTCACTGATATTCTAAATGATTGCTTCAATTTTTATGATAGTAACGGCGTGACAATTGATGGATCTACGTTTACCAATATAGGAACAATTGCAGGGGCAGGAGGAAGTGGCGATTTTCGCTATGAGGCTGTTGGTATTCAGGGTGATAATACTACAGTAAGAAACTGCACATTTAAAAATTTGGGGTTTATTGGCGTTATTACTTATGGCAATAATACTTTAGTAGAAAACAACTTTTTTGATACATACTGCACGGTTAAAGATGACGGTTCTGCAATAAATGAATTTCAATATAGCACTGTAACTCATACCAATAAAGTAATCAGGAATAATATTATTTTAAATGGGATCGGCGCTCCTGAAGGCGCTCCTTCATGGGAGCAATATGGTCAGGCAGCAGGAATATATTTGGATGCTAACACAAAGAACGTATTAATAGAAGGCAATACTATCGCTCATGCACCTTGGGGAGGGATACTATGTTTAGGAGCAAATAGTAATATTATAATGAGAAACACCACCTATGATTGTGCTGCAGGGCTGCTAATAAGCACTTATCCGAATGCCAAAGTATACAAGATGATGATCTTTCGAAATAGATTTATTGCAAAATCCCTTAATCAAAGCACATTGAAAATAGAATTATATGAAAAATATTCACCATCGCGCTTTGGCAAATTTGATAGTAACTACTATGCAAGACCAATTGACGATAAGGCAACAATTGTAATAAATAGGAAATATAATGGAAGTCGGGACTCAACTAATATTGATCTAATTGACTGGAAGCTTCAGTTCTCAAAAGATTCGAACTCAAAAAGATCCCCGTTTACAATAGTAGATACAAACAACCTTTACTTCAATTTTAATGCTACTAACATAAACAAAGCAATACCATTGAAAAATTTTTGTTTTGGAATTGACAGCATTATGTATTCTAATATCTTAAGCCTTCCCCCTTATTCATCTGAAATACTTATTAGAGGAAAAACGTTAGGAACATTACCTATTCAATTTTTAAACTTTACGGGGAAAATGGTAGAAAGCCAAGTTAATCTACAATGGAAAGTAACGAATGAATTAAGTACTGATTTTTTTGAGATCCTTAAATCAAAGGATGGAATTCGCTTTAATCCTATTGGAAAAATAACTTCAAAAAATACTCCTTCAACCACTACTATATATGCATTTTACGACACTAATCCATTTTATGGTAAAAATTATTATCAAATAAAACAAGTTGATAAAGATAGAAATTATTCTTTCAGTAAAATAGTTGTCATATCTTACTCTGAAGAAATTAACCTTCAAATACACCCTAATCCTGCAACTAGTGAAATAAGAATTTCTTTTAATGACCTTTCGAAACCTCAAAATACTTCTCTTCTTATAAGAACTATTACAGGTGAAATACTAGAAAGTGTTCCTGTTACTTCATTTAAAGAACGAATATCAGTTAATATTTCTACTTGGCCCTCTGGAATATATATAGTTAATCTTAACTATAATGGTACTAACATTAGTCAAAACTTTATTAAAAGAAATGAGTTTCATTAATGTTTACTTAGGAATACAAGTTGTTTTAGCTTATTCTGAATATATTTAATAAGTAATAATACTAACTAAAACCTTCAAAAAATCAGAAAGCTTCTTTTTCCCCTTTTATTTTTCTAAAAATAGTCATTATAATAATGCGCATATCTAATAGAAAGCTCCAGTTTTCTATATACCACATATCATGCTCTAATCGCTCTTTAATTTGTTCTGCATTGGTAATCTCTCCTCTATAACTTTTAACCTGAGCCCAGCCAGTTATACCTGGTTTTACAAAATGTCTTGCGGGATACTGCTCAACTAATTTCGAAAAATCTTCGGTGTGTTTTAGCATATGTGGTCGAGGGCCAACTAAGCTCATGCTTCCCAATAATACATTTATGACCTGAGGAAGTTCATCCATACCTGTATATCTAATAAGTCTACCAATTTTAGTAAAACGCGGGTCGTTTTTTATAGCCTGCTTCATATCGGCATCCTTATTTATATGCATACTCCTAAACTTTATGCATTTGAATGGTCTTCTGTTTCTACCGGCTCGTTGCTGTATGAAAAAAATAGGCCCAGGGGATTCAATAGATATTAAAACAGCCAAAAGTGGGATGAGCCACGACAAAATAAAAACTAATATAGATAAGCTAACACAAAAATCAGATGCTTTTTTTATAACCCTATTTCCAAATTTC
Source organism: Bacteroidota bacterium (assembly GCA_023440945.1). Classification (GTDB taxonomy): domain Bacteria; phylum Bacteroidota; class Bacteroidia; order Chitinophagales; family Chitinophagaceae; genus JAEZRL01. The sequence goes on along the minus strand of JAEZRL010000380.1, from coordinate 11,538 downwards.
TCCAATGGCTCATTCCTAACTAGCATAACAGGCAGATCTTTTAAATAATTTAATTCTTTAGTAGGAAAATAACTAAATTGGTAGAAATCGGGAAAATGTTTAAAACGGATACATTCATTATCCGCATACTCCATAATTTTAGCAACTCTTTTATCACTGTCTGGCGAAATTGTTGAGTAAATCTCTTCTACTTTTAGGGTCAACGCAACATTTAGTGTGTTGTCAATTCCAGCGATTATGGGATAGTGCGTTAACTCATGCATGTTTTTGGGTTCTTCACAAATTCCAATCACATTAATATCCCTTCTATCCCTCTCCAAATATTCAATAATCTTTTTTGTTATTTTATTATATCCGATAATCAATATATCCTTGCCTATATGAGGTTTAAGCTGAGAATAATAAAATGGATTAATAATTTGCTTTGCCTTTTCACTTATACTCCAGTAAATAAACTTCGGGGTATAATAAAATGTTCTTTTCCACAGTCTCTTTGGCTCTTGAATCAAACGGGGTAACCATTCGAGGCCCAAATTAATCCAAAATTTACTTGAACGAATAACAGTACCAGCATAAAAATCAAAAACTGCCCCAATAGAGCATATCAATTTTGCCTCTATTCTATCTTTATTTAAATAACCCCACTTCTCCTGTTTGGGAGCAGTCATTCCAATAAATAACACATCGGGTTTAAATGAATTAATGATTTGTATCATCTCCATACTCTGCTCCTCGTTGAAATCAGCAACGAAAGGGGGCGAATAGAACTGGGGCTTGATATTAGGATATTCCTTCCTTAAACGCTTCTTTATTATTTGTAAAGTATTTTCAGAAGAACCGAGATAGAAACAGCGTTTTCCCTCCTCATTCAACTTTTTAAGTAGATATTCATGTAGATCTGAGCCCGCAATTCTTTTAACTGTTTTTCCATAAAACAATTTTAATGCTGCTACTATACCAATACCGTCGGGTAGTAGAATATCTGAATTTAGTAACGCTTTCCTGAAACTCAAGTCTCTCTTAGCAATTAAAAAGGAATAAGGATTAATAGTATTTACGAGCATTTTAGACTTGATCTGTATTTGTCTTAAGTCAGAAATAAATATGTCGTAATTAGAAAATGCTAAGGTTTTATAGTTAGGCATGTCGAAAGTTTTACCAATTTAGAATAGCATGTTGCTTGAGAGAGCCAATTAAATAAGAGATTTTCAAAAAAGGATTACATGTATAGTATGAGAAACAGGTTGACGGATATTAATTTGAAGGAAAAAGATTTCCGTAACTATTATTCAATAGCCTTAATGCGAAGTGGGATAAAATGAAAGCACTTATACAATTAGTCTTTGACTTTCAAGAGCTTTGTTAGCTATTTAATACTACTACCCTCACTTATCATCTTCTAATTTGCTATGATATTAAAGGAGTGCTTTATCTCTCAATTTAGATGTGAAGGTTCTGTTTTAGAATTTATGACCTCCTTGATAATATCCATAATCTTATTCTCAAACTTTTCTAATGTATAACGTTCTTTGTATAATTTTTGTCCTTGTATTCCCATATTGTGTCGTACGATAGGGTTGTTTATTAGGTATTCAATTTTTTCTGCTAATTTTTCCGCGTCGTTCTTAGAAATTATATAGCCATTGATACCATCCTGAACTACTTCTGGTATGGCTCCTTCATTTGTTGAGATTATAGGTAGCCCAAACTGCATTGCTTCTAGGTTGACTATTGGGAAAGCCTCATTATGGTAATAGGTTGGGAAAACAAATATATCCGCCTGCCGATAATATTCAAGTTTTTCCTCATTATATTTTTTTCCCAAATAAAAAACATGCTTTTGTAAGCAATTCTTGGATATGTACTCATTGAAATCTTCAATTTTTACGTCTGCCTCAGCTCCAATAAATAAAGTCCTATAGCCTATTCCCTTTTTCGATAAAATACTGCATGCTTCGAGTACTGTATAGACTCCTTTTTCATGCATCAGATTCGAAAGAAATAATATTTTTGGAACCGTGTTATTTGCCCTTTCCAAATGTAAATCCTTCAAGTTTACATCATTTGTACCAGGTATTCCATAAGGACAGAAATAAATATCTACTGCAGATACGTATTTTGAAATATCATAGTACAAAAGCGGTGATAGTTGTATTACTTTAGAATTTTTAAATTGAAAACGATATAGTTTGTTTAAGAACCAATTATTTTGCCCTTCTATTACCCCTTTATTATGGTAATGATAAATTATGGGACGCCGAAGCATTTTTAGAAGAAAAACAATTATTATTTCTTTGTAGAAACCAAGATTTTTAGAGTTAATAGTTACATAATGTAAATCATATCTCTTTTTTATAATTGCTCTTACGACTTTAAAATACAGCTTGATTATAGCGAGCGTTTTTTTCACTCCCCCTTTACCGATCGAAGCTACTGTATCAGAAGTTGAGAGATTAATATAATCACAATCAAAGGAGTCTTTAATAGCTTTACTGTCTTTAATATATTGCCCAGCCAATCCGGCACCATGTACCGGAGGTGGCATATGAATTATAAATAAAATTTTCTTTTTCACAAGTAAATGTTTAGAATGCTATTTTCCATTTTGTATGACTACTAACCTACCAAGATTTAATATAATTCAAGAAAATCACTCTCTATTGATCGATGAGTTAAATTTTAAAGAGCAGTATTCAAGATATAGAACTGAATCTTTTTAAAGATCGCTCAAGGGTTATTATTCAAAATGTAAAAACATAAAAAATGAAATAAAGTGGGATAAGTTCAAGTAACAGCTAATTTTTCATATACTGTCAAAGTAAATTCTATTTTCAGTGTCTATTGGCCTTATTAATTACCAAACATCTCGAAAGAATGATAAATTTTATTTGCAACAGCATCTGCATTATACTTTTTTTCTATCATTTTAGATTCTTTTCCAAAAAGGTCTAAATTTTTATTGTGGAAATAATCAAGTGCTTCGACAATAGACTGTTCTTTTAATGGATCAAATAACTTTCCGTTTATACCTTCATGCACAAGTTCAGGATAACAACCATTATATATTGAACATGCAATTGGCAATCCGCAAGCCATAGCTTCAGGTACCACTAAGCTCCAGTTATCTTCAAGCGTCGGAATTATAAATACATCGGCAATAGCATAATATTGATATATTAAGTCGTAATCTATACTTCCAACCATTTTTATCGAATTGTATTCGGAAAAGTCATGGGTGTACTGTGTATATAAGGGACCTGGCCCTACAATTAAAAGTGAATCGTTTTTATATTTTTCAACATGTTTCTTCCAGCCTTTCAATAAAAAAATTACCCCTTTTGGTTGATTAACTCGTCCGACATATAAATATGTTAACCCTTTTTTTAATGAGAGCTTTGATTTGAGTGATTCCTTTTTTTCAATACTACATGAAGCTACACATTGTACGAGTTTTTCACTATCTGCAGACATACCTCCGATACAGATCTTTTCTTCATTTACTCCTAACTGAATTAAATATTCTTTTGTCAATTGCCCGTTAACAGAAAAACCATCGACAAGCATGGAAATACATTTCCTGTATAAAGTCCGCCATTTCGGGCAGTTACGTTCTGTATGGGTAGTTCGCTCGTACGCAATTAAAATTTTTTTTCTACATAGCTTTGCATACAGTAAAGCAAAAGGTGTCCATTGAAAAAAACCTTCTGCAATAATTATGTCTGCATCAACTTGCGATATGGCTTTATATAAACCAGCTTGAAAAGGCAATTGATAACCGGTATTAGCAAATTCACCTTTGCCTGCAATATTTATCGTTAATTCGTTTGACAGACCTATTGCATTATCTCCAATTGCATTTTCGATTTTCTTAATCACTCTTTCCGGAACTCTTTTTTTGGAGTAAAGCAAAAAGAAATTTCCACGTGTTAAATCATTTAGCTTTTTATAAACAGGCACTCTATAATCTAAAAAAGAAGGATTAACCCAAAGAATTTTTTTCATTTTTTCTTTAATTAATGGCCTGCCCGAATAATGTCCAAGTTAGTACCGAAATACAAGAAAGCTACTGCGGCTTTTAGCTAATCAATTTTGAATGCTAAAGGAGAATATTCACCCTTTCTCCATTTAGCTTAACTATTTTGGCTGGATTACCAACAACCACAGAATCAGAGGGTACATTTTTAATTACTACTGTATTTGCTCCTATCGTTACATTATCACCAATTGTGATTCCCCCCACAATTACCGCACCCGTGCAAATTGTAACATTACTACCTATTGTTGGTTTTTCATTATTTTCTACTCTATTGGTACCAATTGTTACATGTTGGTAACAAACAAAAAAATCACCAATACTTTTTGCATTAAGATATGAAGAAATATTATGAACAAAAAGAGCTGATTTTCCTAATTGCATTCTAACAGGTATATGTATTGATTTTTCCTCAGGCAAAATCCATTTGAAAAAGTATTTGCTATTACCAACCCGATAGTAAAAAAGGTTTCGATAATGCTTAGAAAAAATTAATGACAGAACTAAATTTTTAACTGTATATGTGTCTGAAAGAATTAAATCCCTTTGTGGATGAAAGGCAAATGCTATAAGGTGAGGAATTACACGTAGAATATTAATAGACACAATAAACATGTGATATATTATTACAAGTTTATTGTCTGGATCAGATAACCTAACAAGGTACACATTCTTCGGCTTATCCAACATTTGAGCTATCTATTTTTTAAAGTTTAATGTACTAGGAGTATGCAGTATCAGATAACTTTATCTGAATAGAACAGACTTAATGATTCTTTTTAAAGAAAATGGCAACACTGAATAAAGAAAAAATAGGAAGAAGTTATTGATCGGCAATTTATGAAAATTTTCAAGGTAAGTTTTTCTATAAAGGGCATAATCTTCAGAGTAAAAAATTGCTGAGACTTTTCTTTTTAAAGTAATATTTTTATCTTGTTTATAATCATTCACTACTTCTTCAAAGTTTTCAAATTTGCCGTTTATTCGTTGTAAATGATTTTCGTACACCCTCTTTGTGTAAGCTCCATTGTTCATGCAACCTTCAGAATTTTCTCTAATTCTATAGTTATATAAACATGTATCTATTTTTTTAGCATAAACCTTATTTTCTATTAACCTGTAGATTAAATCATAATCTTCCGTCTTTTTATAGAATGGGTTGTAGCCTCCCAAATTGAGTATGAATTCTCGCGAAACCATCATAGTTGGATGACACGCACAAAAACTTCCTTTAAGAATATTACGATTAATATTCTTATATATTTTGTTATTAGAGGATACAAATTCACCTTCTGAATCTATTACATTATACCCAGTAAATGAAATAATGTTTCCTTCGGATTGTTGTAATTGCTCCAATTGCGTTTTCAATCTATCTGGACAGGATATGTCATCAGAATCCTGAATGGCAATATAAGTTCCAATAGCTGCCTCTATCGCTACGTTTCTTGCCGCAGCTGCTCCTAAATTTTTTTGGGTAAGTACAATTACCCTTTTGTCTTTTCTGCTAATTTCATTAAGAATCTTTAAAGTAGCGTCTGTTGAGCCATCGTCAACAATTATGTACTCAAATTCTGTAAATGTTTGCTTCAAAATACTATCAACCGATTCTTTAATATACTTCTCATCATTAAAAACGGCAGTAATTACTGAGATAAGAACATTCATTTACTTTTAAATTTTTAAAATTTAGTTTATCTTTTTTTATTGGAATAAGAAGCAACAAGCGACAGGATTATGCATTATGAACTCTAATGAACCGAAATTTTCTCTTTAGTTCTTCGATTGCCCAAAACAAAAGAATTGTTTTTTTGTTTTTTTCTTGGCTTAAATGCTTCAAAGCATCCACAATTATTTTGTACTTTTCCTTGAAGGAAAGATCCGTTGTATAAATAATGCCAATCAATAACCATCGAACTTTTTCTACATCCGAAGTAATATCTTTAAGATTATTTTTTTTAAAAAACAGTTTAGCCCATTTTATATATTCGATACTGGCATTTGTTTTACGGAGAACAATAGCCTTATCATTTGACATAGATGATATATTTAAATTACTTAGCCTCCATTTTACCTTAGCCCCTTCAATTGTATTGATACCTCCATAGAGTGACAATTTCAGCCATGTAGCAGTATCTGACGACCAGGCTAAATCGAAAGTTTTAAATCTACCAACCTTTTCGAAGAGATCTCTTCTAAAGATGTATTCCACAACACAACTGTAGACATTTTGTTTAATCACTTCAGAAAAGTACTGATTCGTCGAAAAATGCAGTGGAAACTTTTTAGTTCTATAAATTTTAATATTCTTTTCGTTAATTACTTCAATATTGAAATGTAATAGGTTATCCTTCTTGTGTTTGTCACTATGCTTGTAAAACAGTTCCACACAATTGTTCTCCATCAAATCATCATCTGAAAATAACCAAATCCATTGTTCATCTTTTATCAGATTTATACACCTGTTCCAATGCGCAACTAAATCTTTTCCACCTAGATTCTCCTCGAATCGTCTATAAATGATGTTTATCTTATCCTTATACGAATCAATTATTTTTTCAAAATTAGAAGGACTTGCGTCATCTCCGATATAGAGAGTAAAGTCTTTGCACGTTTGATTAGCGATAGATTCAATTGTTTCTTTAAAGAATGTGATTTTAAATGCAGGAATTAAGATTGCTAATTTATGGTCAGAATTCAAGATAAATGTATTTGGTTTTTATAGGTTCTAAGATTTGTATTATTATAAATATTGTTGCCCTATTTAAAAGGTATGTTTGGCAAAAGTCTGGTTCAATTTTTCTCTTTCATATATTGTCTGGTAAATGTAAACCACAAAAACGGTAGCGATTAAGTCATTTGGGGAATAGACGGTATCAGAAGTGAAGCATGTTAGAAGTAAAAACCATAAATAATATTTTAAATAAAAATATTCTTTTGGAAGCTTTATAATAAAGCTTTTGCCCCAAATTATTAAATATCCTAAAACGGCAAAGATGCCAAACATGGCATAGACTGCAATTAAGCCAACATCCGAAAGCCAATATCCTAGATTAGTAGTGTACCACCCGGAATATTTCATATAAGGGGAGGTCTGTCCATACGGTACACCATTACCGAATATTCTATTGAAAGTTGAATTTGAAAAATCAGTTAAATAAAAAACAGCAGCTTGCACTCTTACATAATCAGATCCTGCTTCAATAGTTTGATCCTGAGCTTCTCTCATGCCTTCTATAATCTTATTGTTCGACTGGGAAATATAAACCACGATACCAATAAAAGAAGCTATTAAAATAAGTTTTTTATAAACTTTCAAATCTTTAAGAAAATGAAACAGGTAAATAACTGTTAGCCCTAATATAAATTGTCTCGTAACCTGCATTACAGTGACAACTATACCGATAATGGTAAGAAAACTCCAAAACCAAAGATTTTTTGTACTAGTAGTTACCTTGTTTATTGCAATAAAAACAGTTAAATAGAAAAGACCCCGACCTGGAAAAACAATTCTTGTTATTCCTCTACTCATATCAATTGTCTCTATATCAACAAAATATCCTTTATTGGGATGTGTGAATTGAAAGAAATACAAAACCAAATAGAGAATTGCATAACCAACAATTATTTTTTCAATTTTTTCAATGGGATATTGTATATGGTTTAAATAAAAAAAAACAACCCAGATGAGAACTGGTATCGTGCCACCAATCGAATCTATTAAGCTTTGTTCCCTGGTTAGAGAAGAAATGAATATTGATAAGAATATGGAAAAGGAGATTAATTGTACAGGTAAAACAAAAGCCTGTCCTTTAGGAGATAAATAAGGTAGTGAAAGTAGAATCGCTATTAATAAATAGCCAAATTGAACATATCTAAAAAAACTGCCCCTTACAATCTGAAGACCAAAAAAATTGATTGAACACATTATTAGTACAATAAGAAATAAGGAATTTAATCTTTTAGGCATCTAAATTGGCATTACAATGTGTTTACGTTGCAAAATTTTTCTCTGTCGCGTTTGTTCATTAATCTTTAAAACTTCTCCTTTGAATTTTAAAAAATAGGCTGAAGTAATGAAATAAATAGTTTATTCTTTAAAATTAATATTTGGGAAAAAAGAAAATATGCAGCACACAATAATGATGAAAGTAAAATTTGAATCAAGTTATTATTAGTAAAACTTGTAACTAAATAAGTAATTATAGCAAAAGGAAATACCAATAGGATATTGAATATTAAATTTTTTAATGGGAAAGTAAAATTCAATACCTTTTTTGCAAAGAAAAAACCTACGAAGGCTACGAGAAATTCTGATATAAGTTGAGAAAAAGCAGTTGCTTTTTCAGCAAAATGGGGGATAAAAATTAAGTTGATTATAAGGCTAATAGTCATTCCAATAAATGAAAGCATAACCATACTTTTATCTTTTCTATGAACGCTTAAAATAAGTAGAACAAAAACTTGTGCAAATGCTACGATCAGTATTATAGGAGCCATTACCTGAATAATGAAAATGGAATTTATAAAATCTTTTCCTGCAAGTAGCATTACTATTGGATGGGCTAAAAGAAAAACAAAAAAAGAAAGGGGAATTCCAAATGTAATAACGATATTCAATGATTTATTTAATAATAAAAGATATTGATCTTTTCCTTTTTGCTCAATCAGAAAGTTTACACGCGGAATTATTACGGTTATTAAAGCAGAAAAAGCCGAAATTGCCAGTCGAATAATCTTATTTGCACCATAATAATATCCAACTGCTAGTTTAGTTGACATAAACCCAAGAAGCGTGGCTGGCAAAACAGAATAAATACTTGTTAACACCATATAAATGCCCAATATAAAAATTGGCCTAACGTGAGTTACAATACCTTTAAAAGTGAGAAATATTTTTTTTGAGATGAATTTCCGGGCGTAGTAGACATCTGTTAATACGGTAAAAAAAACGGTACAGGCCAGGATGATAAAATAAGTTGTTAAGTCATTTTTTGTTTTTACAAAAAGAAATATTGAAATAACTGATAAACCCCTGATTAATAAACTTCTAATTGTAATATATTTAAAATCATTGACCCCCGAAAATAACCATTCGATTGAAAAAACATTGAACAGGATTAGTGAACCACCGATTAGAGCCACCTCCTGATAACGTTCGAGATCGGCGTACATAAAAACAGAAGCAACATAAATTATTAAAAGAAAGAATGTAAAAAATAAATGGACGCTTAGTAACTCAAAAAAAAGCTTTGAACGTTTGATTCGGTCATCTCCCATTTTCGCAATTTCACGTGTTCCATATACCGGCATTCCCAAAGCTGCAATGATTATAAAATTTTGACCGTAAGAGATAATAAAATTACAAATTCCAAGTCCTTCAGCGCCTAATATTCTTGATAAATAGGGAAACGTTAATAGTGGGAAAAGTAAATTTGATCCGGTTAGAAGAAAGTTATAGATGAAATTTTTTTTCATATTGATTGACACCAACCCTACATAAAGTCGTTATTTCTACTTACTAAACTCAATGAATTACTATCATATTCTCTTACTATATTAATATCTGAACTTACCATTTCTTTGACCAGCATATCTAAAGTATATTCACATGTCCAATTCAATTTACTTTTAGCTTTGCTCGGATCACCTGTAAGCAGTTCTACTTCCGTAGGTCTAAAATAGTCTGAGTCAACCGACACTACGGTTTTACCTAGTTCGACCTGATATTCTTCATTTTCACATTTTACTACAATTGCTTTTTCCTTCAGTCCCTTCCCGATAAATTCAACTGTAATGCCCACCTCTTTAAAAGCCATCCGTACAAATTCCCGAACACTCGTGGTAACACCGGTTGCTATCACAAAATCCTCTGGCTTATCCTGCTGCAGTATCCGCCACATCGCTTCCACATAGTCTTTCGCATGGCCCCAATCCCGTTGAGCATCAAGATTGCCTAAGTACAAACATTCCTGTAAACCAAATGCAATAGCAGCTACACCCCGGGTGATCTTACGGGTTACAAAAGTTTCTCCCCTTCTCGGACTTTCATGGTTAAACAAGATACCATTGCAGGTAAACATGCCATAAGCTTCCCGATAATTAACAACGATCCAATAAGCATACAATTTAGCTACAGCATAAGGACTACGGGGATAGAAAGGGGTCGTTTCTCTCTGGGGTGTTTCCTGGACCAATCCATACAACTCTGAAGTAGACGCCTGGTAAATTCTTGTTTTCTTTTCCAGTCCTAAAATACGTACTGCTTCTAACAAACGTAATGTACCAATACCATCTGCATTAGCCGTATATTCAGGGGTATCAAAACTTACTTTCACATGACTCATTGCTGCAAGATTATAAATTTCATCGGGTTGCGTTTCCTGAACAATACGAATGAGATTAGTGCTATCCGTCATATCGCCATAGTGCAGCTTAAAGCGTACATGTTGCTCATGAGGGTCCTGATACAAGTGATCAATTCTGTTGGTATTAATTAAAGATGACCGCCTTTTAACCCCATGCACCATATAACCTTTTTCAAGTAATAATTCTGCCAGGTACGCACCGTCCTGCCCGGTTATTCCGGTAATCAAGGCGACTTTCATACGAAAAGTTTTAAGTTATAAGTAGTAAGTGATAAGTGATAAAGGATAAAGGATACGAATAATCAAGCGAAAGCTTCTTGCTTTTGCAGAAAGTCCTCGTAGGCCAGCTTTATACCTTCTTTCAAAGAAGTGCGGTGCCGCCATCCTAAAGCATGTAGCCTTGAAACGTCCAATAGTTTTCTAAATGTACCGTCCGGCTTAGAAGTATCAAAGGATATAGTTCCTGTGAAACCTACTATATCTTTTATCAAATGTACTAATTCCAATATAGAAATATCTTTCCCTGTACCAATATTTACTGTTTGTTTTCCATCATAATTTTGCATAAAGTAAATGCAGGCATCAGCGAGATCATCGGCATATAAAAATTCCCTCCTTGGTGTACCACTGCCCCATACCACTACTTCATCAGCTTCATTTATTTTGGCTTCATGAAAACGTCTTATCAAAGCAGGTAATACATGAGAATTTTTAGGATGATAGTTATCACCAATACCATATAAATTAGAAGGCATCACACTTATAAATTTGTAGCCATACTGATCTCTATAGGCTTCACATAATTTAATGCCAGCAATCTTAGCAATGGCATAAGGTTCATTGGTTATCTCCAATGGTCCGCTTAACAGGTATTCTTCTTTTATTGGTTGTGGGCAGTTCTTAGGATAAATGCAGGAAGATCCTAAAAACAATAATTTATCCACACCAAATTCATAAGCAGCATGAATAACATTGGTTTCTATCATTAAATTGTCATACAAAAAATCCGCCCTGTACGTGCTATTAGCCAATATTCCACCTACTTTGGCTGCGGCTAAAAAAACATACTGAGGTTGCTCCTGTTCAAAGAAATTATCGACTGACTTTTGGTTCCTCAAATCAAGCTCTAAAGAAGTC
>JAEZRL010000318.1 GCA_023440945.1 Bacteroidota bacterium | reverse complement strand
GGAACTTTAAGGTCACTGAATTCAAGACAAAGCGGTTCGAGCTTTCCAATGCGAACGAGCCCGAAAAATTTGCAGTTCTTTACCAGCTCTGCATTAAAAGCATCGGATACAAAAATCTTATTCCAGTCATCACTTGTGTTGCGATTACGCACCAGCACTTCAATTTCATAAGCGGTTAATTGCCTGTAATGAATGCCGCTTCTGTTCTGGAGATTACGCAGGTAATACTCATCTTTTCCTTGCGGTAAAAATTCTTTCGGAATAAAATCGTAACCAAGTTTGTTTATGGAAGATTTAACGATGTTATTTTTCGACATGGGCCAATTATTTTCTTTGCTGAAAACATTATTTCTGTAATTCCGAGTTTTTTCAGCAGTCAAACTAATAACGTTAACAGCTACAACATAGGTAGTGAATTTTTTTTGAAAAGAAGTTTAAGGAAAACAGATTACTGCTAAAGAAAATCAATAGTTGCTGAAACTATCAGGATATAGAATGAAGAAATTCTTTGGTTAGTGGTTTTGACACAAATTGGTTTACGTACGGATAAGAAATGCCTTTTCTTTCGTCTTCAGGATCAACTGTGGAAGATAAAATATAAATACGCGGAAGAGCAGGAAGCTTGTTTATCATTTCACCAAATGAATCCAAAAATTCCCATCCATTTATCACCGGCATGTTTATATCGAGAAAAATTATTTCCGGCAGTGGAATGCTGTTATTAACGCTGTCGTTGATATAGTCAAGTCCTTCCTGACCATTTTTCGTAGATATAACTTCGTCTGCAAAATCGGTGAGTTTGATTATCCGTTCACAAACTAATAATGTTATGGGATCGTCTTCTATTAAAAGTACTCTATTGAACCTTGGCATCGAAGGGTTTTAAGCTTTTTCGATATTGAATTTACCAAATCAAAGATATATGATTTTTTACTCCGAGGCCGCTACTTTTTCCTCAACTGCAATTAAATCTGAAAGTTCTACATTCATTGGCAATAGGCCAATTTGCACAATAGCACGTTTGCCTCTTATTTCTTTCACTTCCCCTACCTGGTGATTTTTTTTCATCTTCACTTTGGAGCCTACAGCAATTTCTGCATTTGTTTCCTGATATTTTGCTTCTACTTTTTTTGCGAGTTTATTATTTACGATCTGTTCTTTCTTTTTAAACAGAAGATTTTGCACTTGTCGTATCACCTCTTGCTTGTTCTCTGTTTTGCGCCACTCTAAAACAATTTGCTTTAATTTTCTTTCTGTTTCTTTCAGATAACTTATTCTGTCTTCAGTGATCTTATTCTGATGTTTTAATAATTCAACTTGCTGACGATGGCGTTCCTTGTCCATCACGGTTTCCATTTCTTTTTTCAGCTTATCGTTTTCTTTCAGCAAACGATGCAATTCTTTTTTTTCTTTATCAAGCTTTTGAAGATCCTGTTCTGTTCTGTTCAATAAGCGATCTAGTTTAAAGTGGTTTTCATCTACTAAATTCTTTGCCCGTTTTATTAAGTGCTGTGGCAAACCAATTCTTTCAGCAATAGAAAAAGTATAAGAGCTTCCTGGTTTTCCAATGATGAGTTTATATAATGGACGAAGATTTACTTCATCAAAAGCCATCGCACCATTTAAAATACCGTTGGTGTGGTTTGCCATCACTTTTAAATTGAGATAATGCGTGGTAACAATACCATAAGAATGTTTCCGTGTAAGCTCTTCGAGAATAACTTCTGCAAAAGCGCCACCTAAATTAGGATCGCTTCCGCTTCCTAATTCATCAATAAAAAACATTGTTTTTCCATTTGCATTTTCAATGAAATATTTCATGTGCAACAAATGCGATGAATAAGTGCTCAGTTCGAATTCGATGCTTTGCGTATCGCCAATATGAATAAATAATTGTTTGAAAATCCCCATTACCGAAGTAGGACTAACCGGAACAAGCAAGCCGCTTTGCAACATCATCTGATTTAAACCAATCGTTTTCATGGTAACTGTTTTACCACCTGCATTCGGTCCGCTTATAACTAATATCCTGTTCTTTTCATCGAGTGTGAGATTTACAGGAATTGTTTCTTTATTGGTTCCTTTATGATATAAATACAATAAAGGGTGATATGCATCTTTTAATTCAATATGCGCTTTGTCAATAATGTTTGGATAATTTCCTCTTACTTCAATAGCGAGTTTTGCTTTTGCATTAATAAAATCATATTCACCTGTTACATCATGATATTGCTGAAGTAAAGAACTGTAAACCGAAAGCTTTGATGTTAACTCACGCAAAACTTTTATCACTTCTTTATGCTCTGCATGTTCTAACGAAAAAACTTCATTGTTCAATTCTATCGTTTCTTCCGGTTCTATATAAGCTGTCTTGCCGCTATCACTTTCACCATGCAAAATTCCTTTTACCTGGCGCTTGTATTCTGCAAAAACGGCTACCACCCTTCTGCCGTTACTAAAACTTTCATCAATGTCAGCAGTATATCCACTTTTAGCCAATCTTGCTACTGCTTTTTCAAAAACGCGACGCAGTTCATTTCTTTTTTTATACAAATTCATGCGGATCTTTTGCAGTTCCGCAGAAGCAGTATCTTTTACATTGCCATATTCATTCAGCACTTCATCAATCAGTTCAATGATCGTTTTTTCATAGTAAGTATGTTCGATCACTTTTGTTAATGCCGGGTAAGCCAAACGTTTTTCATTATCGAACCATCTGAATATCCGCTGAATACTTTCTGCTAACTTTCTAATCTGCATCAATTGTTCGCCGTTAAGCATACTGCCGGGAATGCCGAGCAGTTTTATATCTCTTGAAATATTCAGCACATTGTCATTTGGAAAATGCTGATTATGTTCTAGCAGCAATTTATATTCATGACTTTGCTGCAGTTCAAGTTCAATATATTCTTTGCGTGTATGTATGCGTAAATGCTCTGCTTTATTCTTTGCAAATTCTGTATTGCAGAAGTCTTTAAGCAGCGTTTTAACCTTGTCAAATTCCAATTGCACTACCGCCGATTCCGGGTATATTTTCATGCTAAATCTATCTCCTCGTTAATGAATTAAGCCTGCAAAACTCGTAAATAAAATAATCATTGCATAAGGTTTAACCGCTATAATTTGTTATAAAGGTTTTATGAAACCAACTGCTTACTACTATCCTCGCCTAAGGTGTATTGATTGTATTGAAGGTAATTCTATCGAATTTTTTTTGAACCGCGAAAGCACATCGTCCCGGAGAAGCAGAATGGTTGCTATTGTCTGTTAAAAACGTGAATTGAGATGCAAAGGATAAACATATCCTGAAGTTGTAAAACATTATCATTTCCAATCCGGCTTCAATCATAATTCAATACCTTTAAAACATGGAACCCGAAGTTGTTGCTTTTTTGAAGCGTATTGCATTTACCATTTTTCTTATCATTACCTGGCTTCTTATCAATTCTACTTTCGGCATTATGTTCAATCTTGCTTTTCCTGTTGAAAGAATAAGAATAGGCAACATTATTTTTTATATCTGGTTTGCCGGAAGTTTTATTTTCTTGCTTCGCTATCTTTTACGTTTATGGCGAAGGCCTTTGATCTGACGAATTTCATTTAATTATAATTTTTAAACAGAAATGGGCTTCAGACGTGCCCAGGGTCATTTATCTTTGCTATCCTTTCTGATCCTGTTATTAAAATTTATAAGTGTAATGTGGCAACTTTTGCGAAAGCTAAGAGCATGGTTAAAGATTTCTTTCGATAAAATAACAAACGAAAAATTTAAACTTAATTTTCTGCAAGCCATTCCTTTCTGGATCGCTTCGTTGCTTACAGGTCTTGCCGCCGTTTTATATACCCGCCTTTTCACATTGGCAGAACACGGAACTGCTTATATTTATCACACACATAAATGGATGTTGTTTATTATAACGCCAATTTGTTTTGTCATAGCCTGGTGGACGGTAAAAAGATTTGATCCTTATGCCAAAGGAAGTGGCATCCCACAAATAATGGCAGCCATAGAATTAGCAACTCCAAAACACAATCATAAGGTTAGTAAACTTCTGAGCTTTCGAATCATCATTGTAAAACTGATTTCCAGTTTGGTGATGGCTTTTGGTGGCGGAATAATTGGAAGAGAAGGTCCAACGATACAAATTGCGGGGTCCATCTTTAGAAAAGTGAACCAGGCTTTGCCGGAATGGTGGCCAAAAGTTTCAAAGCGCAACATGATTATGACAGGTGCAGCCGCAGGTTTGGCCGCCGCTTTCAATACACCTTTAGGTGGAATTGTGTTTGCCGTAGAAGAGTTGACCAAAACGCATATCAGTTATTTTAAAACGGCTTTATTCACTGCTGTTATTATTGCTGGTTTAACAGCACAAGGTTTGTTAGGTCCCTATTTGTATCTTGGTTACCCAAGCGTAAACAATCTTTCAACATGGATCTTTTTAAGCGTGATAGTTGTTTCTATTATTGCCGGTCTTGCAGGGAGCGGAATGGGCAAACTTATGCTGATAGTTTTAAAATGGAAATCATTATTCAATAAAACTTATCAGCAGATATTTTATTTGATAGCCGCTGCATTAGTGATCGTTTTGCTTGGCTATTTTATCGACACAAGAATTTTCAATTCAGGAAAAGAATTAATGACCCATGCATTGTTTACACCGGAAAAATATTCGCCCTGGTATTTGCCTTTTTTCCGTATAGGAGGCAATCTGTTATCCTTTACAACTGGGGCTGCCGGTGGTGTATTTGCGCCTTCATTAAGTGCCGGTGCAACCATTGGATCAGTTGTTGCAGGATGGCTGAACGAAACGCCGGCTAATTCAAACCTGCTTATTTTATGTGGCATGGTTGCTTTTTTAACAGGGGTTACCAGAACGCCTTTCACTTCAGCAATTCTTGTTTTGGAGATGACCGATCGGCATACGGTAATTTTTCATTTGATGCTTGCAGGAATGATAGCAAGTATTGTTTCCATGCTTATCGACAAACATTCACTTTACGACCGGTTAAAAGTTGAATACCTGAAAGAACTTATTGAAGAGCCACTTCAGGGTACAAATACTGTTTCAGCAAGAGAAGAAGCACCGAAATAGTTTTCTGCAAAGTTTGCTGTTTAGTAATTTTCGCTCCTTACATCAGCTTATAAAACATTTCAGCCCTAATTATCACTGCTGATAAAAACCACCGCTTATATTTGATAGAACCATTTCAAAACCTTTGTTAATTGGAAGGGTACTAAAAATACGGCAAATTTTTTGACCTATTTTTGGAGATACATGTCAAAAAAATTAATCAATATTATTATGAGTAAAAAAGTACTTCCGGTAGTACTTATAGTTCTATTCGGCGGCATTTTCTGGGCTTTTCGCAGCCGCGGAAATAGCGGGGGTGATGACATTCTGAGCAAGCAGCAGCAAATTCTTTCAACCATCGGTGTAATACTTGAACAAAGACATTATAACCCGAGAAAAATTGATGATGCTTTTTCAAAAGATGTTTTCAATAAATATTTGAATGATCTCGATCCCAACAAAGACCTTTTTCTTAAATCAGATGTCGAGGCACTTAAGAAATATGAAACAACTATAGATGATGAAATTCATGGTGCGCCCATCCAGTTTTTTCCTGCCGCTGCAAAAATTTCTCAGCAGCGATTACAGGAGGCTACTGAATTATACAAAACCATGCTGGCACAGCCTTTTTCTTTCCAGGCAGATGAAGAAGTACAGTTAGATGGCGATAAACTGGATTATCCAGCAAATGCAGAAGAAAGAAAAGAGCGTTGGAGAAAAAAGCTGAAATATCTGGCGCTTGAACGTTTTGTTGACCTTCAGAATGAAAGAGAAAGAGCAGTTGATACAGCAGCGATTAAAAAAGATTCAGATGCGGCGCTCGAAAAGCAGGCCAGGGAAAAAGTAGGAATTGTTGTTTCCAGGATGCTTGAAAGAATTCAAAAAACGTTTAATGAAGAAGAGCAGTTCAATTTGTTTGTGAATGATATCACCAACATTATGGATCCTCACACCAACTACCTGCCTCCGGTTGAAAAACGTAATTTCTATGAAGATATGAGCGGCCGTGTTTATGGCATCGGAGCGCAATTGAAAGAAGAAGACGGGGTGGTAAAAATAGCAAGTCTTATCGTTGGAATGCCGGCATGGAAAAACGGAGAGATACAGGTGAATGATGTTATTACTAAAGTGGGACAAGGCAGTAACGAAGCCGTTGATGTTACTGGTTATGGTGTATTGGATGTGGTAAAACTTATTCGCGGCGATAAAGGGACTGAAGTTCGTCTTACACTGAAAAAACAGGATGGTATTTTACAAACTGTTTCTTTAATAAGAGATGAGATTGTTCAGGATGAGTATTTTGCAAGAAGTGCTGTTATACAACAGGGCGATAAAAAGATCGGTTATATTTTCCTTCCTGAGTTTTATGCTGATTTTGAAAGAGCAGATGGTGCTCGTTGTTCAGATGATGTAGCGAAAGAATTGATCAAATTAAAGAATGAAAATGTGCAGGGCATTATCATGGATCTTCGTGGTAATCCTGGTGGATCTTTACCTGAAGTTACTCAAATGGTAGGCTTGTTTATAAAAACAGGGCCTGTTGTGCAGGTAAGAGATCGTGATGGTAAGCCAGCACTATGGAAAGACGACGATGATTCTGTGTTATATTCCGGTCCATTAACCGTAATGGTGAATGAAGGAAGTGCTTCTGCTTCAGAAATTTTTGCAGCGGCCATACAGGATTATAAACGTGGCATTGTACTTGGCAGCACTTCAACTTATGGAAAAGGAACGGTTCAAAAACCTATACCTATTGGTTCACCTGCAGACATCTTAACCAATCCAAATAAATCAGGAGCACTTGTTTTAACCTTCGAAAAATTTTACAGGGTAAACGGTGGCTCTACTCAGCTTAAAGGTGTAACACCTGACATTATTCTGCCTGATGCTTATGAATATCTCAAGATCAGGGAAAAGGATAATCCTTATGCTTTAAAGTGGGATCAAATACCAAAAACAAATTATACACCGTGGGCGAGCAATATAGATTTTAAACAGGTTAAAGCGAACAGTGAAAAAAGAGTGGCAGCCGATACAGCATTTAATATCATTAAAAGAAATACAGATTGGTTAAGCAAGAATAGTGAACGTGCTTATAATCTTAATATCAACAAGTATAAACAGCAACAGGAGAAGATAAAAGAAGTGATGAAAAAAGATGATAACCTGGTGAAACTTTCTAAAAAAATGGATATTAATCCGGTTAGTGTTGACAGGGATAAGTTCTTCAATAATCCTGACAAACCTAAAGGGGAAAGATATAAAAAGTGGCTCGAAAATCTTCAGTCAGATTTATATATCAACGAAACTGTGAACGTTGTAAACGATATGATCAATTCAGATCAGAATTATGCTAAACAATAAGCAGCATTTCAAACATTAAAACAAGATTAAGTAAAAGGCTTTCTACCAAGAGAGCCTTTTTTTATTTCACTAAAAACCTATTAACTTTAGCTTAAATAAGTAATTGATTATTCTATCTATATACATTTGCTAAAAATGTAAACGATCCAGGAAACTATGAGAAGCCAATTCCGTTACCTACGATTATACATACTACCTGTGTTATCACTTTTTGTCCTTCTTTCGGCATCGTGTGTTAACACAAAAAAAATTACTTATTTTAATAATCTCGCAGACTCAGCAAAAATTCAGCTTGTACAATTACAGCCACCACAACCATTGATCCAGGTAAATGATATTCTTGAAGTTAGGGTTGGGGGCGAAAGCGAAAAAACAGTAGAATATATTAATTCTTTCATGGGTAGTTCTGCAGGCGGAGGCAGCGGTTTACAAAGTACAGTGGATGTGGATGGAAATATTGAACTTCCAAAAATCGGTGAAGTAAAAGTGGCGGGATTAACGAGAGATCAGGCTAAGCAGGTGATCGTAAATGCTTATAGTGAGTTTTTAAAGAATCCGATCGTTAGTGTAAAGTTCGGCGACTTTCGCTTTGCTGTTTTAGGTGAAGTAAAATCCCCTGGTTACTTTTCTGTTCCTTATGAAAAGATGAATGTTTTTGA
Organism: Bacteroidota bacterium; assembly: GCA_023440945.1. GTDB lineage: Bacteria > Bacteroidota > Bacteroidia > Chitinophagales > Chitinophagaceae > JAEZRL01. Next base: position 5,144 of record JAEZRL010000318.1, on the reverse strand, counting down.
GGCAATGGCACAGGCAGGTGATATGACTCAATATGCCCAAAAAGACAATGTAAAGATCATAAGAGACGTAAATGGCAAAAGAGAAATTATAAGCCTGAACTTTAATGATAAAAGCATTTTAAATTCTCCTGATTATTATATAAACAGGTATGATATTATTTATGTAGAACCCGAAAAAATAAAATTCTTTTCGGAGAATTATAGCAGAACAACTGCTGTTATTGCATCGGCAACAAGTTTACTTGCCATTTTATTAGTAATATTTAAGTGAGAGAATGAGTTATCCCAGCACAGACATAAATACGGAAACGGTGGTTGCATCAAACAATCAGTTTGATATAAAGAAGTTTCTTTTCAGGCTGCTTGGTTTTTTGCCGTGGATCATTCTTTCTGTTTTGGTTTGCAATGTTGTTGCTCGTTTATACCTGCGTTATTCCCCCAAAATGCATGCGGTATCTGCACATGTTTTAATAAAAGATGATGAAGAAAATTCTGCGGATTATAAAGTGCTGCGTGAATTAGGTGTGATGCCCGGAAGTAAAGAAGTGCAGAACCAGATTGATATTCTTGAATCTTATGGCTTGATGGAATCAATTGCTGATTCTCTTCAGTTGAATATAGAGCTTACTACCGAAGCGCGGATCGCATCTTCCACTTTATACGGAAGGAATGCACCGGTGTTTATCTATTTTGTAAACAGCGATACCGCCAGATTTGATCCTGCTGTTTATAAGCTCAAGTTATACGAAGACGGTTTTTCTGTTGCACATGGTAAACAGGATAAAGAGCTGAAAAATTACAAGTACAACGATACTATTTTTCTTAATAATCATTATCTCGTTTTCAAAAAGAATGATAAGGTAAAATTTGCAGATGATGGTTATAATTTAGCCTTTAAAAATACGCATTCGGTTGCAATGGGTTTAAAGAATGGTATTGATGTAAGAAAGCTGCACGATATGGGCGGCATAATTGAAATATCATTGATAGATCAGGATCCACAAAGAGCGATAGATATTATCAATACGCTTATAAAAACATACAATACGGCTGGCGTTATTGATAAAAATGTTGTTGGAGTTAAAACAGTGCGTTTTTTAAGAGACAGAATTGATACGGTTTCTGAAGAACTGAATACACTTGAAGTAAAAGAACAGGTTTTTAAAAGTGGCAATAAGATTGCAGATGTTTCAGGAGCCGGCAATGAATATTTGCAGCAGGCAATGAGTTATGATAAACTACGCATTGAGCAATTAGGCCAGTTGGATTTGCTGCAATCCCTCGAAAAATTTTTGAGAAGCTCGAATAAATTAACAGATATTATTCCATCATCTAATGGCATTGACGAACCAACTTTGATGATGCTGATACAGCAATATAATGATGCAGTTTTGAACTTTCAGAATCAAAGTGAGATCAGCACAGAGAAAGATCCGGTTTTAGACAGAATAAAGACGAACCTGATTGAGCTAAAAGGCAATATTTTAAAGAATATACAAAGCATTCGTTCAGGTTATCAAACAAGGCTTTCCCAATTGCGAAATAACCAGTCAAATTATGAAGGTTTGCTTGCAAGTGTACCTGAAAAGGAAAGACAATTAATAGGGTTGAAGAGACAGATCGGTGTAAAAGAACAATTGTATTTGTATTTGTTACAAAAGAAAGAAGAAACTGAATTGGCATTAAGTTCAAATATTAATAACACAAGAGTTGTAGATGAAGCTTATGACAAAGGCATAGTTCTTCCTAAATCAAAGCAAGTGCTTTCATTTGCGTTAATGATCGGTATTTGTTTACCGATCGGTGTTATGCTTTTAATTGATTTCTTTAATAATCGCATAACTGATAAAGCGCAAATAGAACAGGGAACAGAAACACCCGTTATCGGCGAGCTTTCTTTTGATAAGAAGAAGCAGGAGCCGGTTGTATTCACTAAAAGCAGGAGCATTCTTGCTGAGCAATTCAGATTGATAAAAACGAATATCAATTACATGGGTGGCGATGATGCTGTTAAAACCATTCTTGTTACTTCGTTCATGAGCGGTGAAGGTAAAAGCTTTACATCCATAAATCTTGCGAGTACACTTGCCAGCAGCGAATGCAAAGTATTGTTATTTGAACTAGACCTGCGCAAGCCCAAGATAGCACGGTATTTGAATATTGAGCCAAAGTATGGTATTACCGATCTGCTTGTAAATAATTTTGATTACAAGAAAGCTATTACCAGCTCTCCGAAAATGGAGTACGTTGATATAATTACCTGCGGAACAATACCACCAAATCCAACTGAATTATTATCCGGTAATAAACTGAAGTGTTTGATAGAAAAGCTGAAGGAAGAATATGATTACATCATTATTGATACTTCACCTGTAGGATTGGTTGCTGATGCATTTTCGCTTGAAAAATATGTGGATTTGTGTTTGTTCATCACCCGCCATAAACACTCTTATAAAACAACAATAAGGTACATAGAGACATTATATCAAAAGAAAAGATTTAAAAAGTTAGGGCTTGTTGTCAATGGCATACTCGATAAGGGTTTCAGTTATGGTTACGGCTATAATTATGGATATTATTACAGCAATGGTAATGGTTATTATGATAACCAGGAAAAAGGCAATTGGATCAACAGGCTTTTGTTTCGGCTTAGATAAGCACTTAAAATTTTTAAGTAAAATTTGATTCACTGTGAGTGAAGTGGCGAAGCTTTTGAATAACTTTATCTATGAAACCAGCATGACAGATGCTTCATTAAAAAAAGTGAAGATACGTGGTTACATCTGACGTTTAAAGGCAATAAAAGATTTTCAGATGAAAGAGATTGTAAAAAAATGGTATGCATTATATACAAAACCAAGAACAGAGAAAAAAGCATATTCTAACTTATTGCGTAAAGGAATAGAAAGTTGGTGCCCGGTACAACGAGTGCAAAGACAATGGAGCGACAGGAAAAAAATTATAGAAGACCCACTTTTTAAATCTTATGTTTTTGTTCGGATAGCAGATGCAGAAAGATTAGCAGTCCTTCAGACAGATGGTATCATCAATTTCGTTCATCACACAGGCAAGCCTGCTGTTATTCGTGATGAAGAAATAGAAATAGTAAAAGCGTACCTTAAAGAAGAAAACGTTCACATCACTACCCAGTCACTTGAATCTATCAACGAAGAAATAAAAGTGAGGATAAAGAACGGCATCTTTATGGATAATACCGGCACAGTTGTCAGGGGAGGAAAGAAAAAAGTGTATGTGCGTTTAGAAAGTTTAGGACAAATGATGATTGTTGAGTTTCCGATTGAAGATATTTCGCCTGTTAAATAAAGAATGAATATTGTATTGATAGGTGCAGGTTCAATTGGCAGAAGGCACTTAAATAATCTTATCACTATCGGTTATCAGAATGTTACAGTTGTCAGCCGAAGTAATAAATCAATTCCTGAATATCCTGGTATAAAATTCAAAGCCATTTCAGCACTCTCAACAGAAGGTTATGATGCGGCTATTATTTGCTCTCCTACTTCTTCGCATGTAGAATATGTAAGAATATTAATGCATTCAGGCCTTTCGAGAATATATCTTGAAAAACCTGTTGGCAATAATTATACAGAAGCATTAGAACTGGAACAGGAAATTGATGCTAAAAATATACAGATACGTGTTGGATATGATATGCGTTATGATCCGGGTTTGCAAAAAGTGAAAGAGTTAATTGCAACAGGAAAAATTGGAAAGATAATTTCTGCGAATGCTTTTGTAGGGCAATATCTTCCGGATTGGCGCCCTTCACAGGATTATAAAAAATCCATGAGTGCAAGTGTTGCTGCCGGTGGAGGCGTTTTGCTTGATCTTGCACATGAATTTGATTATTTATACTGGCTTCTGGGTGATGCAGAAACAGTTGCTTGTAATTACAATAACACATCAACACTTGGTATAGAAACCGAAGAAGTAGCAGAAGTTTTACTGAGGTTTAAAAACGGTGCTATAGGTACCATTCATCTTGATTATTTCCAACCTCAATTGGTTCGTAATTGCAGGATAACGGGCTCCAAAGGAGTTATTTATTGGGATCTTGTAACACGTGAAGTTTCAGTGGTTAATTATTCAAAAGAAGAGATAATTTTTGATTATAAAGATTTTGAAAGAAACGATCGCTTCCTCCATATTATGAAAGATTTTCTTGAAGGAATTGAAGATGAAAGAACCGTTGATTATAAAGAAGGGCTTGAGAGTTTAAAGATGATAGAAGCCGCAAAATACTCTTCCAATAAAAATGTATTTGTAAAGCTTGATGCTTTTGAGGTATGATGATCTTGGGAAGTATTTGTTGCAGAGGCGGATCTAAAGGTGTAAAGAATAAAAACATACGATTGCTTAATAACAAACCTTTAATCGCTTACACCATAGAAACGGCCACGCAATCTTATCTTTTAAATGACATCGTGGTTTCAACAGACAGTAAAGAAATTGCAGATGCAGCCTTGAAGTTTGGAATAGAAAAAATTATTTACCGCCCTGCTGAATTAGCAACAGATAATGCTTCTAAGTGGCCTGTATTTATTCATGCTGTTGAATGGTATGAAAATACAACAGGAAAGAAAGTTGATTACATCGTTGATATGGATGTAACAGTTCCGCTTAAAACAACTACAGAAATTGAAGGTGCAATTGAACTTGCATTGAATGATAAAAAAACAGAAGTAGTGATAACAGGATATGAACCGGAAAGGAATCCGTATTTCAACATGATGGAAATAGATGAAACCGGTTTTGCGCATATAGTAAAACAAACTTCGAAACCAATTGTAAGAAGACAGGATTCTCCAAAAGTTTATAGTCTTACACCCGCCGCTTACGTAATAAAAAAAGAAGCATTATATAAGTACGAGCATTGGAGCAGGGCAAACTGCAAAATATTTCCGATTGAAAGAGATCATGCAGTTGATATTGATACCGAATTTGATTTTCGTTTAGTTGAATTTCTAATGAATAATAATGCCTGATATTTTTGATCTTACCAATAAAGTTGCAATTATAACAGGCGGTGCCGGTTTGCTTGCCGCAGAACATGCAAAAGCACTTTGCTCTTATGGCGCAAAAGTGATTCTTGCAGATGTGAATGAAGTTAAATGCACAGAAGC
>JAEZRL010000292.1 GCA_023440945.1 Bacteroidota bacterium | reverse complement strand
CCCCTATTCAGCGTATTTCTGCCGGAATCTATCAGACTTAATATTTTTTGACGCACATCTCCGCCTAACCCTTCTATTTCTTTTGTGAAAGCATGGCGTATATCATCTACTTTAATATTTGCTTTCTTCGACAGATCAACGATTTTATCCTTAACATCTTCTGCAGAATCCGCAATTTTCTGGCGTGTTTCAGTACCGGAATAAGGTGCTAACAACATCCCGATAGCAACACCTGCCGCAATACCTGCAGCAGCAGCAATAATAATTTTTTGTACACTCATATTTAAAGTTTTATGGTGATCAATGTATGATAAAAACCAAGAATCTTGCCAGAAGTTATAAGTGTAATTTCAAATTCATCAACTTGCTTTACTGTTACCTTTGCCGCATGACAAAAGTGTATTTGAAAAGAAAGATCGCTCAACGTATAGCAAATGGCCATCCCTGGATTTTTAATAATGAAATTGACAGAATAGAAGGCGCAGTAAAACCAGGCGACATTGTAGATGTTTTTTATACTGATAACAAATTTGCAGGAAGAGGTTATATTAATCCTCAATCACAAATAATCGTTCGCTTACTTACCCGCAAACAGGAACCTATTAACGAGGATTTCTTTTATAGGAAAATTCAAAACGCCTGGCATTATCGCCAGAGGATTGGTTATACCGAAAATTGCAGGTTGGTATTTGGCGACGCGGATTATCTTCCTTCCCTCATTATAGATAAATTCAACGATTACTTTGTTGTGCAAACCATGTCGTTAGGCATGGATGTATGGAAACCGGCAATTACAAAAGCTTTAGAAAAATTATTTAATCCAAAAGGCATTTATGAAAGAAACGATGTACCAGTTCGTGAACTGGAAGGTTTGCCGCAACAAAAAGGTTTTTTATCTCCGCCTTTTGATACCAATATTATCATCAACGAAAACGGGTTACATTTTTATGTTGATTTAGAAAATGGTCAAAAAACAGGTTATTTTTTAGACCAGCAGGATAATCGGCGTGCCATCCGCCACATTGTAAAAGATGCAGATGTTTTAGGTGCTTTTACTTACACCGGCACTTTTGAAATTCATGCGGCACATTATGGTGCAAAATCGGTTTTGGGTTTGGATATTTCAGAAAATGCTGTAGCTCAGGCAACGAAAAATGCACAACTCAATCAGCTTGATCATATCTGCACTTTTCAGGCTGTAAATGCTTTCGATGTATTAAAACAATGGGCAAAAGAAAGCCGCAAATACGATGTTGTAATGCTTGATCCGCCTGCCTTTACCAAAAGTCGTGACAATATTCAAAAAGCTATCACCGGCTATAAAGAGATCAATTTGCGTGGCATGAAACTGGTTAAAAACGGCGGTTTTCTTGTAACAAGCAGTTGCACTAATCTTGTATCGCCTGAATTATTTTTGCAAACCATTGCAATGGCAGCAAAAGATGCAAGAAAAAATATCCGCCAGGTTACATTCCGTTCGCAGGCAAGCGATCATCCCATTATCTGGGGAATGGAAAATACCAATTATTTAAAATTCTTAATTGTGGAAGTAACAGATAAATAGCTCTTGGATTTTGTGTACTTGGCCGCAGTGCTGCTATTTAACTTCGTTGTGTCACTCTCTTCTACCTCTTGTTCTTTACTCACCCATTCTTCCACATCAGGATAATCAGTAAGATCATCGATAAAAACTACAACAACTGCAAATGCAGATCGCCAAAATTTTGCAGCGAAGAGAGTCGCAGGTCAGCCGCACCCCATCTTTCTTCCTTTTGTTGATTTCGTGCAGGCACTACCACGCATTTCATACGGGCTGCTTTTGCTGCGATCATTCCATTAAAAGAATCTTCAAAACAAACGCATTCAGCGGGTTCAGATTTAAGAATAGCAGCACAATCAAGATAAACCTGCGGATGCGGTTTACCATAAGCAAGATGTTCTGCAGAAGCCATTCCATCTACATATTCTTTCACACCCAGTTCTTTCGCTACAAATTCAATCAGTTTCATAGGGGAAGAAGAGGCAATACCTATTTTAAAATTTCTTTGCTTAAAAAACTGGAAAATAGAATGCACACCAGGCATCACTTTAAAATTGTTTTTTATCAGTTCGCCTACCTTCTCAAATATTTTTTCTTCTGCAATTTGCAATTCAGAATCAGCAATGTGATAATAATTAAACCACCATTGCACAAACTCCGAAGTTCTGAGACCTGTCGTAGAAAGATGTTGCTCTTCTGTCAAACTAAAACCATATGCTTTAAAAACCTCATCAGCCGCTTTACTCCATAAAGGTTCGCTATCAATCAATAACCCATCCATATCAAAAATTGCCGTGGTAAGTTTCATGCAGAAAATATTGAACAATAAAAAAATAAGAACGTCAAAATTAGATGAACGTTCTTAAAACAGCTTATTAACTGCAAAATCAAAACCATAAATTGAAATGAAAACTTTTATTGAATCTATTATCTTCGCTTTTTAATGAAACTATCTACGCATCATTTGCTCGGCATAAAAGATCTTGCTAAAGAAGACATCGAGCTCATCCTTTCTACAACACAGCAATTCAAAGAAGTTTTACAAAGACCGGTAAAAAAAGTTCCTTCGTTAAGAGATGTAACCATCGTTAATCTTTTTTTTGAAAATTCTACCCGTACAAGAATGTCTTTCGAATTAGCTGAAAAAAGATTATCAGCAGACACTATCAACTTTACTGCCAGCGCTTCTTCTGTCGCAAAAGGCGAGACTTTGCTTGATACAGTGAACAACATTTTAAGCATGAAAGTGGACATGGTAGTGATGCGTCATAGCGCAAGTGGTGCGCCTCATTTTTTATCAAAACATATTCCTGCAGCAATAGTAAACGCAGGTGATGGCATCAATGAACATCCTACACAAGCCTTGCTTGATGCTTTTTCGATGATCGAAAAATTTGGTTCGCTGGAAGGATTAAAAGTTGCCATCATTGGCGACATCATGCACAGCCGTGTAGCATTGAGTGATATTTATCTTCTTAATAAAATGGGTGCAGAGGTGACCGTTGCAGGACCACCAACACTAATACCAAAATACATAACCGAAGCCTTAAATGTGCGTGTGGAGTACAATGTAAAAAACGCGTTGCAATGGTGTGATGTTGCAAATGTTCTGCGCATACAACTCGAGCGTCAGAATCAGCCTTTATTCTCTTCGTTAAGAGAATATAATCTCGCTTATGGCATAAGCAGAAAATTATTAGATAGCCTTGGGAAAGATATTGTCATCATGCACCCGGGTCCTATTAACCGGGGCGTAGAATTAGACAGCGATGTAGCAAATGGGCCTTATTCTATTATTCTCAACCAGGTAGAAAATGGCGTTGCGGTGCGCATGTCTGTTTTGTATTTATTGGCTGACAGGGAAGGGTAAATTATAAAGCGATCTTCACTTTCCCGCATTCATAAATAAACATGTTGCAGCACGATAAATTAATTTTGCTTATATGAAGCATTACAAGGATTTGAGGATTGTTTTTATGGGTACTCCTGAATTCGCCGTTGCCTCGCTTGATGCTTTGGTAAAAGCGGGATGTAATATTGTTGGCGTGATAACAGCGCCGGATAAACCTGCAGGACGTGGTATGAAACTAACAGAAAGTGCGGTGAAAAAATATGCAAAAGAAATTGGCTTAAATATTCTTCAACCCGAAAAACTTAAGAATAGTGTTTTTTTGGAAGAGCTGAGAGCACTTCATGCAGACTTGCAAATTGTGGTTGCTTTTCGCATGTTACCAGAGGTCGTGTGGAATATGACGCCGATGGGTACTATAAATGTACATGCGTCGTTGTTACCGCAATATCGTGGCGCAGCGCCTATTAACTGGGTTATAATTAATGGTGAAAAAGAAACGGGTGTTACTACTTTTAAGCTAAAACACGAAATAGACACAGGCAACATTTTGCTACAGAGAAAAACACTAATCGGTGAAGATGAAATAGCAGGAGAACTGCACGACAGATTGAAAGAGATCGGCGCAGAACTTTTAGTTGAAACTGCTCAAGGGCTGGCAAATGGAAGCTTGAAAGAACAAGCACAGCCAGCGAATGATTCATCAGAAATAAAACATGCGCCAAAACTGTTTACAGAGAATTGTGAAATTTTGTGGGATGCATCAGCAGAAACCATTCATAATCTTATTCGAGGCTTATCTCCTTATCCTGGCGCTTTCACTTTTTTGCAGGACAAAATGTTGAAAGTGTTCAAAAGCAAAAAAATTATCACTTCACATAAAGAACTTCCCGGTACTTTTTCAACCGATGGCAAAACATATCTCCGATTTGCCACTACCGATGGTTTTATTTACTTACTTGATGTGCAATTACAAGGAAAAAAGAAATTGATGATAGAAGATTTTTTAAGAGGATACAGATTTGAGTGAGAAAAAGGTTATGTTTACCTCTTCTTCATCTGTTTTAAAGACTTCTTTACAAAATCATAGCAAGAAATCCATTACAGGTCTTCACAGATAAGACAAGATGATACAATAGAATGATAAGATTAGCCAAAAAAGCCCTTTTAGATTACTTTATATTCGTTCTACTTTGATTAGGTAATTAGCCAGTTCTAACCTGAAAACCATAAACTAACTATACGCATAAGGGCTTGGGAAATTAGCAGCCCTACCGGTAAATTATTTCCAAAACAATATATAAAAGATGCTTGCTTAATGAGAAATCTTTCGGTTATCATATTAACACTTCTTGTAACTTATGTGGCTATTGCTAAGACGTCCAGCAATGATAGTTCGATCACTTCTTTCAGTAACCACAAGCAAGCAGAACAAATAACGCAACTTCCTGTAACACAGCACCGCATTGTTGTAATAGCTCATCGCGGAAGTCATATAAATGTTCCTGAAAACACCCTCGCTGCTTATGAAACTGCAATAAAGGAAGGCGCAGATTATGTAGAAATAGATTTACGTACAACTAAAGATGGCCATCTGGTAATTATGCATGATGAATCTATATTCAAAATGACAGGAAACAACGGAGATGTAAAAGACTTAAATTATAACGAGATCAGGAATCTAAAAATAATACCGGTTAATAAAAATGATACTGCAAATTATCGCGTACCCGATTTCAAAAGTGTATTGCACCTATGCAAAGGGAAGAGCAATATTTATCTCGATTTCAAAGACGCGGATGTATCAAAAACTCATAAGCTGATAAAAGAGGCCGGCATGGAAAAAAATATAGTGGTTTACTTAAACACAAAAGAACAGTATCCACAATGGAAAAAAACCGCTCCGGGAATTCCACTTATGTCAAGCCTCCCTGAAAACATGAATGACCCTACGTTGAACAACTTTCTGAATGAAGTGTATTTGAGTGTTGTTGACAATGCAACTACTCCAGATAAGTTGAACCTTGTACATAAAAGAAAAATAGCAGTGTGGCTCGATGTGCAAAGTAAAGATGAGGGACCGGAAAAATGGGAACAGGCATTAAATACCGGAGTAGATGGATTGCAAAGTGACTATCCCGGAGCATTGATAAAATTTTTAAACGACAAGGGAATAAGATAAGAACCGAGTACTAGTACTCTCGGTGTTTGCAATATCAAAATTGGTTCGGCAAGAGGAATTTTAAGTCCTGATCTATGTGGATTGCCGAAAAAGGAGGAGGCATTGCTATTTTTATGATCAGCGCACAGGGAGGAATGGTTACTGCGGACAACCGTCTGCCCGATAACAAAGAAGCGAACGATTGGAATGAATGTATCAGGATTGGTAACCTCCTCGCTGATGAAGCATTAAGAATCATTTCCGATGCGCCGGTACAGGATATTTATTGTGCCAACCGGATTATCAGGTTTCCAATAGAGAATGAAGAGATGAAATTTATCTTTAAACATTCTCCCTTACACTTCAACAGTGAAAGTGCCGACTCCGTCACTACACGGCTCAACCTTCTGAATATCGGTACGGCGCAGGTACTTACCATTCCCGGCGAAGCATTGCCAAATATTGGTTATTATGTGAAAAGACACATGCTTACGCAACAGCCGTTCTTATTTGGACTTACCAATGATGCATTTGGATATATTTTAGATAAAGTAGATTTTTTAAAAGATATGACTATATCTACCGTACGAGTTTAGGTGAGATGACTGGCGATATTTACATCAATGAAGCATTGAAATGGTTAGAAGAGGCGTCCATCAAATAAAAAATGAAAAGCTTGCTGACTGATCAATATTTCAACCAATATCAGTAGAATTTGCTATAAACCGTAAAGAAGATAATCATGGCCTGAGAGGGAGCGCAAATCATATTATAATTTGAGTCTTGTCAATCCTTTCAAAAACAAAAATTGTTTCAAATGAAAAAACTGTTAGCGTCAATTTCTATCATTCTCTTTGTGCATGTCTTTTTTGCCTATTCTTTACTTGCCCAGGATAAAATAACGCCTGCTACGGCTCTTCAACATTATATCCAGACACCTGATTCTTCCTATCAATGGGAGTTAAAGGATTCATTTGAATTACAAGGCGTAAAAGGATATGACCTATTACTTACTTCACAGAAATGGCGGCAATATACCTGGCGCCACCAGTTAACCATCTTATCTCCAGCTGAAAATAACTATAATGGCGCCTTATTGTTCATCACCGGAGGATCAAACAGCAAAGAACAACCCAACTGGAAAGATCCCGATAATGACCTTGCTAAAACGTTTCTTTTGTTAGCTGCGAAAAATAAAGCGACGATTGCCATTATACGGCAAATTCCTAACCAACCTCTGTATGACAGTTTAACGGAAGATGCACTCATCTCTTATACACTTCATCAGTTTAAAGCAGATAATGATTATACTTGGCCGTTATTGTTCCCCATGGTTAAAAGTGCAGTAAGGGCAATGGATGCAGTGCAAGAGTTTTCGAATAAGAATTTAAACCACCCCATCAACCGGTTTGTAATTTCAGGTGCTTCTAAACGTGGCTGGACCACCTGGCTCACAGGCGCAAGTGACCCCCGGGTGCAGGCAATCGGACCAATGGTAATCGATATACTCAATATTCCGGTAAATCTTGACCATCAGCTTAAGGCTTACGGGGAATACAGCGTTCAAATTGAAGACTATGTAAAACTGGGAATTGTACAAGGGATGGGCACAGAAAGTGGAAGTACTTTGGTGGATATGATAGACCCGTACTCTTACCGGGAAAAATTGACGATGCCAAAAATGTTATTCATGGGTACAAACGACGAGTATTGGGTAATTGACAATGTGAAAAATTATCTGAAGGACATACCCGGGAACAATTATATTCATTATGTACCGAACGCCGGGCATGACCTTGGTGATGGGGAATCCGCTTTTGCTGCCCTGAGCGCATTTGTTGGAATTAGTATGAAACATGGAGGTTATCCTGTATGTAAATGGAAAACATCTACGACCACGAAAGGTGTGAAGATTACAGTTGATGCTTCGAAAGATCCGCTGCTCGGTGCTTCTGTCTGGTATGCTGAATCTGACGACAAGGATTTCAGGAATGAACAATGGAAAAGTAAATATCTCGACATTAGTGACCGATCTGAAATAAGCACAACAGAACCATTTCCGGTGAAAGGTTACAAAGCATTTTACATTGATCTTAAATATAAGGATCCGAATGGTGGAGATTATACATTAAGTACCCGGGCATTTATGATAGATGGAAAACAGATTTTATAAAGGTTGCGGCAAGATGCAAACAGGCCTATGCATAGAATATCCTCTAATCAATCAACGATTTAAAATAAATAGTAAGTGGACAATAAGGTTAAAAAAGGAAAGGGTTGCGATGTTTTGTATCGCAACCCTTTTTTCGTGGGCCCACCTGGGCTTGAACCAGGGACCCCCTGATTATGAGTCAGGTGCTCTAA
>JAEZRL010000171.1 GCA_023440945.1 Bacteroidota bacterium | reverse complement strand
GAACGACCAGGGCGATACAACTAAGATCGAACCTCCTTATATTACCATCATTACAAGTGATATAACCAACCAAACAAAAGTTGAATTTCCTTTGATGGCAAAAGATTACTGGAAGCATCCTTCAACGGTTTCACCTGCAGATTTTGTTCGTGCATCTATGTCTATTCCTGTTTTCTTCGAACCTTTTGTGGTGCAGGTACAGGAAGAAGTAAAAGAAAAGAGCACTATTCAACAATCGAATATTGATGTGCATCGGGCAAAACTTTCGTCATATACTGTTTGCTTTGTGGATGGCGGCATTCTTTCCAATTTTCCCATCAATGTTTTTCACAATCCAAAGATCAGCATCGCAAGAATGCCAACATTTGGTGTAAAGCTGGAAGATGAAGATCATATTGTTGCAGGCACAAACAAAGCCATACGCAAAAGATTTCTCTCGTTTCTTGGCAGCATTTTCAGCACCGTTCGTTTTTATTATGACCGTGATTTTTTAAGAAGAAATGAGATATATGAAAAATGTATTGCACATGTAGATGCAGCCGGTTTTAACTGGCTGAATTTTGGTATAGACACCGAAACAAAACTGGAATTATTTAAAAGGGGCGCAGAAGCTGCCAAAACCTTTTTTTTAGGCGGAACTGTTTGGATTGATGGAAAAGAAAAACCGTTTGAAGCGTATGACTGGGAAAAGTTTAAAAAAGAAAGAGAGCAAATGGTTAAGACACAATATGGGAAATAAAAATGAAGAGGTGCAGGAAGCACCTATTTCTCATATATTCACTGTTTGACCGGATATTACTTTCTGTACTGCAGCTTTTATCTTTTCTGCTTTATCTTTTGCCTGTTCTTCCGTCCATGTTAAACCAATACCTGTTGAAATGCAACGACACATAACGGCATCGCTTGCATCAAATTTTGTTTCATTAAGTGAAAGCAAAGCCTGGCGTTGTTCATCATTTAAATTATTCAAAGAAGTGGCATTTTTCAAATGATGCCACTTGCGTACATAATGCCAGTTATTATCGTACCAATAGAAATTACCACCGGCAATTCCCTGCGCTTTCAATTCATCGACAACCGCTCTTGCCATTTCTTCCGAAGGCAGAAACCAGCTTAAAAACGTGCAACTGTTACCATCTTCATCCGGTATTTTTCTAAAACTTATTTCCGGAACTTGTGATAAAACATCTTGTAAAATCTTGTAGTTTTTCTTTTGTATATCAAGGAAAGTATCAAGCTTTTTGATCTGTGCTAAACCAACAGCAGCATGTAATTCAGAGATTCGAAAATTATAACCTAAGAAGGGATGTTCATCCGCACCGCGATCAACGCCTTTATGATCGTGACCATGATCGGTATAGCCATCGCATTTCTCGTACGTTTCCTGATTATTTGTCATTACTACGCCACCTTCACCACAGGTAATTGTTTTTACAAAGTCGAAAGAAAACGTTCCCGCGTCACCGATCGTTCCTAACATTTTGCCTTTATAAGAAGCGCCGATGCTTTGACAGGCATCTTCCAATAAAATAAGATCATTTTCCGAACAAATAGTCAACAATGGATCCAGATCGGCCATGCTGCCGCACATGTGAACCGGCATGATGCATCTTGTTTTTGGCGTGATGGCATTTTTTACTGCTTCAGGGTCAAGCGTTAATGTTTCATCTACATCAACCAAAACATGAACAGCGCCAACGCTTAAAACAGCTTCAAAGCTGGCAACAAAAGTGAAGGTAGGCATGATAACTTCATCACCGGCTCCAACTCCCAAAGCAGTCAGGGCTGTTGTTAAAGCAGATGTTCCGCTTGAAGTTAGTTGGGCGTATTTACAATTAAAACGTTCACAGATCGCTTTTTCCAGTTCTTTCGCTTTCCAAATGCCATCGCGTATTCCTTCAAATCCATAACGCATCAAAATACCTGTTTGCAAAACATCATTCACATGTTTTCTTTCTTCCTCTCCAAAAAATTCAAATCCGGGCATATAATTAAATTAAAAAATTTGATAGGATTATCAACGCTACGTTGTTGACTTATTGTGGCAAAGTTAGAAAAAGATTTTTTGTATTTACTTCATAGAAATTACGCTTGATGATTCATTATTGCCCTTTACTTATTAGCGTTATTGTATAATATGAACTATCAAATAACCACGAGGTTTATTTTACGGTTCTTCCTTTCCAGTTATAGTCTCCAAATTTTCCAAGCCATCCCGCAAAAACAGTGTAAACGATATGAGGAAACTGCATAAAAGGAAACCACTTTAATAATTTCTTTTGATGATAAAATTGCGCCACCGGTAGCATAAAACTTAATTCAACAAGCGTTTTTATAATAAGCATAATTAACCAGTATAGCCATATAAAAGAAAAGAAAATAGCAACAAGAGGCATAATAAAAAGAAATAAATTAAGAACATAAACCAACAGCAATACAAAAAATATTTTCTTATCCTGATAGTTGCTTGCCTTACTTGCCCAGCGAATGCGTTGATTAAAAAAGCTTTTCCAATCTGGCATTACAGTCGTTTCTACTATCGCATCTTTTGAAAAGAGATATGCAATTTTTCCAGTAAACTTTTTCTGTATCTTATGCATTAAAAGCATATCATCACCGCTGGCAATCGTATCAATTCCTGCAAAGCCATTCACTTCATAAAAAGCCGTTTTTTTATAACCAAGATTAGCACCGTTACACATGCTATGAAATCCTGCTGATACCGATGCCGCTGTTACGCCCTGCAGACTTAAAAAATCAAGGCATTGAAATATGCTTACAAAGCTTCCGGTGTTTATTAACTGAACAGGTGCAGCAATAAAAACAGGATTCTGTTGTTGTATTATTTGATTGTAAGATGCTAACCAGTTTTTTGTAACAATACAATCTGCATCGGTTGTAATTATCCATTCTCCTTTTGATCTTTGAATACCTGTTTCTATTGCTTTTTTCTTATAAGAGTTTAGTTTTTTTCCATGTAAAACTTCAGCTAATTCTATTACTTTCAGGTTAGAATATTTTTGTTGGAGATCGAGTACAACTTTTGCTGTTGCATCGGTTGAATAATCATCTACAACAATTATTTCAAACAAATTCAAAGGATAATTATTGTTAAAGATGGATTCAATGCACTTGCTTATTGATTCTTCTTCATTTCTTGCTGGAATTATAACTGAGAAAAAAGCAGATGATCTATTGTTTGCTGGATTCATGTTTATTGGCTTTAATCGCAAAAAACATGAACAATAATAAAGAATGATGATGCTGTAAAGTATAAGCAGGAAAGCCGTTATAAGCAGAAAAATTATTGCGGGCATAACTGCAAAGAAAGTTATTATTACTTATAGAAAAATTGAGCAATGGCAGAAGCATATTTTTCTTTCAGTAATTGATGTCCCGCTTCCAGTATATAAATAACTGCAAACGTTTCTATCCCATGAATAAATTTTTTTCCTGTTTCGCTTAATATTACTTTATCATGCTTACCAAAAACAAGATGAACAGGTATGTTATAAGAAGCAATGATTTTTTTTATTTCTGCAAGATCAGGCGTGAAAGTTTGCAGGCAGGTCCATCTTTTATATAAAAGCACTCTTGAAATTTCTTCATCGAGGTAATAATGTGCCACTTTATAAAACGTAGTATTTAATAAGCGCATTTTTTTACTCCATTGCATAAAGTGAAACAGCATAGAAGGATGTTTCATAGAGTATTTAAAAACATTATTGCCAATTTTTGTTTGGGTTGAAAACCTATACCAAAAATTTTTATGTAATCCATCTGGTGCTAATAAAACAACAGATTTTATTTTTAGCGGCATTAATTGCAGTAATTGTAAAACAATTCTTCCGCCAAGACTAAAACCGGTTAAAGAAAATTGATTTGTATTTCCCCCGATTAATAAAAGAATATCTTTTAGTTGTGTAGGAGTAAACAACCCTTCCCGCCATTGTGTTTTGCCATGAAAAGGAAGATCAATAGCAATTAGTTTTAAATCTTTTCCTAGGTAAGGTTCTAAAATACTGAAGCTGGTTGCATCTTCTCCATAACCATGAAAGCAAAACAATAAATTACTCCCGGTTCCATAACAATAGTAATGTATAGAAGATGATTGATATATTAGAGAATGCGATCTCAATAAATAGGTTTTCGTTTTGCAATGTACTGATTTGAGATTGCATGAGAAGGGTAGTGCTGATGAATAATCAAATCGTATGGAATGGATAATTATACCGAAGAAGTATATAGAAAATAAAAAGGAGAATTTTAATCATAACAATTAAAATTCTCCTTGATTTCCCGCAAGATATTTGATTTACTAAGCTATAGCTCTTGAGTCCATATGCAAAATATATGACTCAGTGAAAGTAGTTGTTGTACCAGATTCGTATTGCACAAAATAATTCAGCTCTTCTTCTGCTAAATCAGCAAAACATAACTCTGTACATATTAAATCAATCATTGCATTATTTAGTTCAGCTCCGTTTGTTGGTAATATCATGGAAACAGGATTTTCAATATTTGATAAATTATTTGCCTCGTGCAAAATAGAAAGTATTAGTAAAGCATTCTTTTTAAGAAGGACATTTATATAACCGAATGAGGTATGGTTGTATAGATTGCTATGAATTATTATAGATTTTTCTATCGTTATTGCTGTACAACCAAACAAGATAAATATCATCGAAGCAATGATAGTGCAATCCCAGTTCAGCATTTTTTAATTGATGTTTAAACAAGGCAGTTATTGTTCCCTTTTTACCTGGCTTAAAATTTTCTATAAAAATATTTTCGCTGAAATCTACACTACCGTAACTCCACCATTTAAATATTGCTTCTTTTGCACTCCATAAAATAGTTTGCAATTGATAGTCGGTTATTTTATCCCTGCTACCGGTTAGGAAGTTTGCTCTTTCTACCTCGCTTAAAAATCTTTTTGTGATTTTAAGCACACGTTCAGTGGGTACTTCTATATCAATACCAACTCTTTTGTTTTTACTTATAATTACAGCAGCATAATTACTGCAATGAGAGATTGAAAAATGATATTGGTCATTTGGGAGGTAAGGTTTTCTTGTATCGGCAATAAGTATTTCGTTGTAAGGAAAATCAGGAAAAA
>JAEZRL010000240.1 GCA_023440945.1 Bacteroidota bacterium | reverse complement strand
GAACCATTGTGCACCGAAGCAATACGAGAACCATGCGGATATTGATCCAGTGGTTTCAGCTTATTTACCATCTCCATTAAAAACAATAACTGCCCGTCTGAAGAACGAGGTGTAGCATCGCACACTTCAAATTCTTCCCAATAATTTTTAAGTCGCACCTGGAAACGCGGATCAATTACTTCCTTTCCATCTTTGATATACTTCAGGTCACTTGCCCACGACTTTCCATAAGGCGGGTTGGACAGCATGAAGTTGAAATGATTGCCGGCAAACTCATCTGTACTTAAAGTGGAACCTACACGAATGTTTTCAGGATTGTTGCCCTTTATCATCATATCGCTCTTACAGATAGCATAGGTTTCATCGTTTATTTCTTTGCCATATAAATGCACATCTGCAGAAGCCCTTATCACGCCTTCCGGATCTTTGATAAAGTTTTGCGATTCCGTAAGCATGCCACCAGACCCGCAAGCAGGATCATAAATAGTGATAACAGGTGGAAGTTGATCTTTTACCGGTTCAAACACCAGATGTGTCATTAGCTCGATTACTTCCCTTGCAGTGAAGTGCTCTCCTGCTTCTTCATTGTTTTCTTCATTAAACCGGCGAATCAGTTCCTCAAACACATAACCCATGCCGAGATTGGTAAGAGGCGGTAATTTTCTTCCATCGGGATCAGGCTTCTCAAAAGGAGTAAGGTTGATATAAGGTGAAGTGAATTTTTCCAATACATCCAGCAGAACATCTTTCGAAGCCATGTGCTGCACCTGGCTTCTAAGTTTGAATTTATCAATGATCTCTTTTACATTACTGCTGAACCCGTTCAGATAATCTTCAAAGTTTGCCAATAGTATTTGCTGACTGTTTGTTGCCGTATTGTACAAGCGTTGCAGCGTCCATTCACTGATATTGTAAAACACAAAACCCGATGCTTCTCTCAACCCATTCTCATCCCATTCCGTAAACTGTGCTTCGTCACGTTGAAATGCCAGTTCTTCCATCACCGCATCTTTCGTATGTTCAAGCAACGCATCCAATCTACGCAGCACCACCATTGGCAGAATTACGTCCCGGTATTTACCACGCACATAAACATCACGCAAACAATCATCAGCAATAGACCAAATAAAAGAAACCAGTTTGTTGTGGACAGCCGTATTCATAATAGCATAAGTGAATTAATAGGTAAAGAAGGTTGTAAAGATATTTTAGTGCCTGGTGAAATAGCAGATTTTATCTTATCAACCTCGTCAACAAATTACCAACGCCATAAGTGTTTCCGTTCGCGTCATAAGTAGTATTGGTATTAGGGTTGTACCATCCAAGCGAGTTACCATTTGTACCATAAATAACTTCGTTGGAACCTTGTTGTTTAATTTCGGCAATTACATTGCCCATGGAGTCTCTTAAATATTCGGTTGGCATAGCAGAGAGTCTAGGTTAAAAAATTTTAGCGTTCACAAGTATAAGCATTCACAGGCAAACGGGAAAATTTTATAGGTGTCAGACACTTTAAAAGTGTCTGACACCTGCTTTCCCTTTTCGCAAAACAAGACCCACACCTGTAAAGTTTTTTCAGGACGATACACAGTGAAACGCAATATTCCTCCTTCGTCTTTCCTTCGTGTCTGCTTCATGTTTCCTTCTTATCAGCTTCGCTCCGAAGCTTTGAGCTTGTTTTCACGCCATGAGACCCGCTCAACGCCCTGCTCACCTGCTTCGTGTATCATCTGCTCGCAGTAGCGAACCTGAAGCGAAGAAGATACGAAAAAGGTATATCTGTTGCACAGAGGTATGAAAAAAACGAGCCGTGGAAAACGGAAAAAACTAAAGTGGGGAAATACGGAAATTTGAAATGGCTTGATTTTCAAACACGAAGTCACAAAGACACAGAGGTAAACAAAGAAAAAACACCCCACCCTTGAAATTAAACATCCAACAGTTACTCATCGTGATGATGAGAAAATAAGAGTTCAAGCTACAGCCAAATCAGGGTGTATGAAAAAACGGGCTGTACATAGCTTTTTCTTGATCTTTCTTTGTTACTTTCTTTGGATCAAGCCAAATGCAAAGCATTCATTGAGACCAATAAGACACAAAAGAGTACGAAATAAAGAAAGTAAAAGACAATGAACTACAAGATATTTAAGTGTTATGAGTCCTAAGTCCCTTCGTGGTTCGATTGTTTAGCGTAGAGACTGCGAAACGGATGATTGATTAAATGGGAATGTTTCAAGAGATCCTGAAACAAGTTCAGGATGACGCACTGAAACAAGTTCAGGATGACGCTGAAACAAGTTCAGGATGACGCTGAAACAAGTCCAGCATGACAAACAAGTTCAGGATGATGCGCTGAAGCAAGACATCTTAGTGGTGGTGGCCTTTAACCTTTCTATACTGGAGAAATGTAAGTATGGCGTCGAACTGGTCGGCACTAAGTTTACGAAGGGATGGATGATTTTGAAATGTTATTGTGCGGCTGAGATAATCGTCAATCTGCTCTTTTGTAAAATTCGGAATACTGTCCTGGCCTTTCGTATAGATACCGTGGCAGCCTGAGCAATGAATTTTAAACAGGATCTTTCCTTTGTCTGCCTTTTCAATTATCTCCGCTTTTTTTGCTTCCGATACGCTGCCCGCTATAGCGTATTCTGTTTTATCCAGTTTCTCCACTTTAGCTTGTGTTTTGCATTCAACAAGCAGGATACTTGTTGCTACCAGGCTTAACAATGAAGCATATTTAAGTTTTATTCTCATAATTAAAAATATCATCAATGGCAAAAGCCCTAGTACTCTCCTCCCACCTTTCTCGGATTCAATGCCGGCAGGGAAGATTTTGGCAATGTACCCGGAGGCAAATCAAAAGCAATCTTTTCATTCAAGGAATTAATAAATGCTTTAAGCTGTTTTTTTTCCAGCTCAGTAAGATGCAAAGAGTCCGACGAAAGTGTCTGGTTGATCACTTGAAGTTTTTTCCCGGTTCCTCCACCCCTGTCATAGAAATCGAGCACTTCATCCAGCGTATTAAGGACGCCATTGTGCATATAGGGTTTTGTGTAAATAGTATTTCTCACCGTGCCTGTTCTGAAAGCATGTAACATTTCTATGGACGGGTTCTGTCCATAACGCCCGCTGTCAGCACTTAAGCTGGTAAACGACGCATCTGCCGGAACGCCTAAGACTTCAAATTCAGAATTAATAAACGGCGGTTTTACCCCATTAAACTGCGGCACGAAGTGACAGGTACCACATTGTGCTTTACCCATGAATAAATTAAAACCCTTTATACTTTCTGTGTCAAGGGAAGTGTTTTTATTCATCGCTTCGTCAAAAGGAGAATAATAATCGCTGAAACTTCCATAATACAGGGTAAGGGCAGAAATAATATGGGTTAAGGTTACGTGTTTTTCTTCAGGGGTCAGTTTCAAATATTTTTTGAAAGCATCTTTATATTCTTTACAACTTAAAACTTTTTCGAGTAATTCTTTTTCCGTGCTATTCATTTCGTTGCTATTCATCATGACTTCCTTTGCCTGGTCCTGCAGATTAATATGCCTGCCATCGAGCATGATCAACTGGTTGAAAGTTGAATTGATAAGTGAAATGGAATTCCTTTCCAGTCGGCTTTGCTGATCGTAAGCAAGACTTGTTTGAACAGTTGTATCCGTAAAATATTGAGCCGGTTTATGGCAAGAGGCGCAACTCCGTTTGTTATTTCCGGACAAAAGGGGATCATAAAAAAGCATTTTCCCCGTTTGCTTTATATCCTCCAAAACCTTCTCATCTTCAACCGCGGAATAAATACCCTTTGTGTTTTGGGCATAATAAAGATTCTTATCAAAGATGGAGAAACAATCGTTGTTTAAAGAGTAGTCGTTATAACTGTTTGAAACAACCGAATAGGCATCGATAAGCTGCTGGTTTAATTTGAATAAAGGGTTTACATAATCTCTTATGAAAGTAAAGTGATCAAACTGTGTATAATCTATAGGTTGTTTGTTTACAAAATCAATCGTCCTATCGTATAAATCAAGATATTCTTTTGACAAGGGATTAGCAGGAAAGCTTTCGTTATAATGCTCGTATATCTCCTTAACCTGTATAAGCATATACTGGAGCTCGGGGATAATATTTTCGATAGCAGGGCATTCGAAACCCGTAGTATAAATGGAGGAGAGGTTTAATAAAAAAAGCCTGTTTGCTAGAAAAAAATGATGGTAGGTATTTAAGTTTTGAGTTATAGAATCGGCTTCAAAAGCTTTGGTAGCTGCAATCGAAGAATCTATTAAAGAAACAAGCGAATCTTTATTGATTGATTGTTCATCCAGGTAAAGCTCCACCAACGTAAGACCCGCACCATTTCGTTTATATGGCTTTTCAAATTTTTCAAATACTTCCGTTTCCCATTC
>JAEZRL010000230.1 GCA_023440945.1 Bacteroidota bacterium | reverse complement strand
CCATTATAGATCTTCTTGCCGGTTCTTCCAGGTTTACTATTCGTTACAACTTTTGCCGTTGAATTAGTGGATGAAGCAGACTGAAGTGATGCGGTTATTAAATTATCAAGCCATTGGTTTGCATCAGCTTCAAAATCAGAGTCGCATTTTCCAAGCGGCATAATGCGTTGTGCGCCTAATTGCTGTAAACGGATATCTACATCTTCGCCGGCTTTGCAAAACAGGGGATAAGCAGAATCGCCTAATGCTAACACACCATATTTTAAATGTTCAAGCTTTGCTTCGTTCTGATGAAGATAATCGTAAAACTTTTTTGCTGCAGCAGGAGGCTCTCCATCACCTTGCGTGCTCAAAACCACGAGTAAACAGGACTCCTTTGAAAGGTCAGTGATGCGATATTGATCCAGGCTTTTAACCTTTGATTGCACGCCCTGCTTTTTTAACCTCGAACTAAAATCTGTTGCAACTTTTTTAGAATTCCCTGTTTCTGTTCCGTAAACAACCGTACATCCCGACAAAGAACTTTCTTTAGACACCTTTCCTGCAACGGATGTCGCTGCGGAAGTATCTTCTTCATTGATCAGGGCGGTCAGATAGCCATTCATCCAGATCAGTTCTTCTTTCGAAACATTTTTCAGCAATTCGCGAAAAGAATTTAGTTTAAGCTCTGCTAACATGTGATAAATTTTGATATCCGTTATTTATTGCGATTGATTTAGCCAGTTCTTCAAGGTTGGTGAAATACGATGTTCTTTCGCCATTAGGTAACCAGGAAAATTGTTGATAGAGAGAAGTAACTTTGCCCATGATAACGAGGGCCGGACTTATAAAATCTGCTTCATCGTCCATCACTAAAAAATTTCCCAAGGTATATTCATGAACAAATTGGTTAGGCGTTGTTGCCTGCTCTACTACTACAAAAGGTATATTTTCATCAGCTCCCGCCTGCAATAGTTTGTTTACGACTTCCAGCACACTCTTGCCGGACATATAAAAAACAAGGGTTTCGTTGAACTGAGCCATTTCTTTCCATAACCCTTCTTCAATGGCTTTATGCTGGTAATATGTAAGAATGCGAACGCCTGTTGAAAACTCTCTCGCTGTTAAAGGAATTCCGGTATAAGCTGAAGCGCCGGAAATAGCGGTAATGCCGGGAATGATCTCGTAGGCTATTCCTGCTTCTGTAACTGTTTTTAATTCGTCCAGAACATTGGAGAATAAAGAAACGTCACCTCCTTTTAAACGGACAACGTTTTTATAACGGCTGGCATAAAAAATCAATAATTCGTTGATTTCTTTCTGAGAAGTTGAAGCGGATGAATTTCCCTGCTTACCAACAGGAATAATTTCAGCAGAAGGGTTTACATACTCAGTTAGTATTTCTTCGCTTACCAAACGATCTGTAATAACCACGTCTGCTTTTGCCAAAACTTTAGCGGCCTTTATGGTTAATAAAGAAGGATCGCCGGGACCTGCCCCGATGAAATATATTTTTCCAGCCAATGGTTGCATGCTTATTAGTCTACAATTTTAGTAGATTTATTAAGACAAAAAATAACCCAAGATTCTTGATTGGGTTTAATAGTCTACTAAATTGGTGGTAAAAGTACAGTGCAGATGTGAAGCTGCCAAGTGAAGTTTAAAATTTATCGGCTTATTTCGGGGAAATAATTGTTTTATAATGTAAAAAATTTATCTGAAGCTTGATAAAAACTGCGGCAATTGGTCTATTTTTTGAGCCGTCGGTTTATTCATCACCTCTTATTTCTAATATAATTAAAGCAATATGATAAATTATAAAGACGAGATATTTACAAGATCTTATATGCATGATGATGATAAACTGTATGCAACTTTTCATCCTGAAGTGGTGATGAAAGAAGATCATTATGACTCTACAGGGCGTTATCTTGTTGTTTTATTGCACCCAACCAAGGGCCTGCAAACTTTTTACCTGAATTATGATGACGAAGCCAAAGCCTGGAAACAAAATGAAAATACAGGTGAAATAGTAGAAGAAGATTTGATAGAATGGTGCAGCAACCAGATTACAGCCCAGAAAAGCAATAAATCCAATGCAGCCTGATGCACAGTTACACATTAAACAAACACAAAAAACCGTTGCAAAAACAACGGTTTTTTGATAGTATCAGTCGCAGAAGAGTTGTTATATTTCGAATGAAAGTTGATGTTCACGATCTTCAACAGGAATACGGCGTATGAAATTATCATAATCAAGATCTTTATCACTGTTCATACCATAAGCATCCATGCTATAACCAACTAATCCATCTTTTGCTTCGATAATATAAATTACCGATTCATCTGCCGGATCAGAATCTCCTTCGAAGCGGTAAACCTTAACGATCTTCAAATCTTCCGGCGCATAACATTTTCCTTTTCCTACAGTGAATCCATTCTCTTCTAATTTAAACTCATTATCAATTTTCTTTAGTCTTAGCTTTTCCAGTACGCTTGCTAAACTTGTCATTTCATTAGGCTGGTTCATATAAAATAATTTATGTTGCTTAATTGTACTTGTAGAAGGTCAAAATCTGTACCCTTTTCTATAAAGTTCTACTTAAATTATAGCTGCTGTTTATGATGCACTTTTTCAAGGTAAAAAAACTTGTAGATTTATTTCTACAGGTATATCAATAAAACCGGAAAACCGGCCATATTTTTATCCACTTCTTTCCCATAAAATTTTTTTCCTATCCTAACGTGGCATGATTTTTTTAATAACAATTTTTTGCTTTGTTGGTAATCAAATACATACTTACTTAATTGCCTGTTATACATTTCCTTAACTAACTATAGGTACAAATATTGCTATTTATAAAGTATAACCCAACTGTATGAATTACCTTATCATTTCCCGGAGAGAGAAAAAAAATAATAAACACATTGCCGAAAAAATGAGGCAAGTGGTTAATGCCCTTGAACATGCCTATGAAATGTTTAATGGTGTGGCACAAAAATCCACTGATCGTAAAACACAAATTCTTGTTTTCAGTCTCGCTACAGAATCTTATCAGTATTATAAAGAACTGGTTTCGCAGGTGCAGGTACTGGAATGCAAGCCTTTTTTGAATGAGAAGGGCGAAGAAACGAAGATTGAGTGGAATGTTATTGCGATGCAAAAAGAACGTGCAAAAAACAATACCGACGATATTTTGAAAGATTGCACAGAAATAGAGAAAAAGGTAATAAAGGAATATCGTGGGTTACTAAATGATCCTTATATCCTTGGCGATCATCGTAAATTATTACAACAACAGTTGAATGGGTTATTGTATGCTTTTGTAAAATTGAAAATGCTGAAGAGTTTTTCTTCTTCCAGTAACACTTTAGAAGCTGGGGTTTTGTTTTGAGGTGAATTCGTTACTAACACTATGAATTATTATTACACCAAAAAACCGGCAATTGCCGGTTTTTTTTATTATATATAGATGAGTGAATTATTCCTGTTCTTCTGCAGCCTGAACATTAGAAGTGCTTTCAGCAATCTGCGTTAATTTTTCATCGGTTTCTTTTTCTTCCTGCAGGGTTTGAGCAAGAATATCTGCAATCTTCTTTTGTTGTAAAGTTTTTGCCAGTTGAACAAGTCCGCCGTAAGTAGCTATTTCATAATGTTCAACTTTTTGTGCTGCCATTATTAAAGCGGCATCACGTGTTTGCGTATCTTCCTTTGTTTCTTCCATTATGCTTTCAGCTTCTGCTGTTAAGCCTTCCATTGCTTCACATTTTTTACCCATCGCTTTTTTGCCAAGTGCTTCAAAAACCTGTTCAAGTCTTGCAACATGTTCTTCGGTTTGGCTGCGATGTTCTTCAAACGCAGATTTAAGTTGCTGATCAGTAGCATTCTTTTGCATTTTATTCAATGCTTTTACCAAATGTTTTTCCGCCCAATAAATATCTTTTAAACTATCCACAAAAAATTTTTCAAGAAGAGAACCACTTTTTGAGCCGGCGTTTTTAGTAGTGTTTTTATTTTCCATATTGTATCTTTTTAGGTTAGTTTATAATTAAAAATCTGTGCCAATATTGCTTGTAAAAACAATTATAACAAGATGAAAATTGCATGACTTAAAAAAGTACAATAAAGAACAAAGCGTTGAAGAGTGCGACGCAACGGAAGCTTAATACACGAGTGAAAGCGGGGTTCATAATTATACAATACTAATTACTCGATGTCATTCAGATTGCGCATCATGAATTCTTTTGTTGAATTAAAGAAAGTGGCATAACCAGTCCAACTTTTTTGACCAGGAGGCAAATTAGAACCAGAAAAAGCAGCAGAGGAAGAAGTATATAAAGTGATATTACCTGTGGCATCGGATAAGGTTTTATTACCACTGAAAGTTGTTCCGCCTGTTGCCGTGGCATTTTTAATTTTCACGAGAGTGAATTCAATTTCGGGCAGTTTATCTTTTAACTGCTGAATAGTCAGCACTTGCGGAACAACCTTTTTATTGGAAGAAATTGCAGCAGGCCATTGTGCTCCGTAAGCTTTTTTTATTTCCATCTGGCCATTGTATTTAATGAGCGAATCACCTGCAACATCAATTACAACAGAGTCGCCTATTTTATATTTTACCGTGCTGCCACCAATAAAAACCGAAATACCTGCATTGCCATTTTGCAATACAATAGTTGATTTGGAAAGGTTTTGATTGGCAGCATCGGAGATAACAATCCCACTTATTTTATATGCGCCTAATTTTATACCTGTGCCAAAATACAACGAACGAATATCAGCAATGGAAGCAAGTGTGTTTAGGCTTCCTCCTGTGCAACGCTCGTTCTTAAATTGTATATCCGAAGTATCACGGATATACAGTTGTTTTGTTGAATTATAAACACTGTACACGGCTGTTATTGTTCCTCTGCCGGATGGAACTTTAACATCGGCGAAGTTTGCATAGCCACTGTTGCGTAAAGTGATGCTTTCTGCAGAACAACTTTTCAAAGTAAAATTCCCGCTTGCTTTTGTAAGAACATTGGCATAAGTTTTAACTGTATCGGCAGGTTGAAAATAAAAGTCCTGTAACTGTACAAGCATATTCTGATAGGAGTCATTAAGCTCTGAAACGGAAACAGGTTTTGGTATAAGTGGTGTATTGAGATTTCCTTTTACCAAAACTTTATTGATATTATTATGATGAATGCCGATAAAGCTATTGTTACCATCAAAACTTCCGCTTAGTTGAATAAGATTATTTACATCATGCAGATACAAATCCTTCAAACGCACATACACTTTT
This sequence comes from Bacteroidota bacterium, assembly GCA_023440945.1. Lineage (GTDB taxonomy): Bacteria > Bacteroidota > Bacteroidia > Chitinophagales > Chitinophagaceae > JAEZRL01. The sequence goes on along the minus strand of JAEZRL010000230.1, from coordinate 3,098 downwards.
CTATTTAATGGGAAAGCAGTGAATAAATTATAATCATCAATATTAATTGCTATTCCTGCTGTTTCATCCTGAATGATTATCTGTTTATAAAAATTACCGGAAGAGTCATTCGCAATAACAACACCTTCGATAACATCATCGGAAGTTACCTGTTTAAAACTTCCGTATACAAAGTCTTGTTTTAATTGAGCAATGGTTAAGGTTGATTGAATGACAGGCGGTGTATATACAGGCGGCTCGTCAAATTTTTTATTGCATGAAACAATGATAAAAATGGCGAACCATATATTTAGTAAAAACGGTATCATTATTTTAAGCATGTTGTAATATTTTTTAAGGGTCATTTTCAGAAACGAAGAGTTGTATTGATAAAATAATTTAAGCCGTAAGCATAGTAAAATTTTGGAGAAAATTTATTTACATCACGTTCTGCATAATCAAAGCGTAATTGCTCATAACCTCCGGATATAATGTTCTTGTTTTTTAAAAGATTATTTACACCTGCATAAACAACCAGATAAACAGGTTTTTTAAAATGAAACGATCTGGGTAAACGCCAGGAATAGCCTCCAAAAAAATCAAGCGTGTTTTGTGCGGGTAATTTTGTTTGCTGTAATATTTCTTTTCTTAAATCACTTTCTTTTTCCAGGTCTTCAACAGCCTGTTCTGTTCTTCTTATCGGGTTTATGCTGAGCCACCTCTGATCGAAATGATTGGCTGTTAAACTTAGAAACCAATATTTGGGAGAACGGTAAGTAAAGCCGCAACTATATGCTTCCTGTGGTGTTGAAGGCACGCGATAATTTGTTGAATAAATTGTTTGTTCATCCAAAACTGATGCATTGTTATCAAGTGTAACAATGGCATGTTGACGACTGTCAAAATAATATCTTCCGATGGATGCAGCAGTGGTAAAAGTTACGTTGCGCATAACGGTTGCCTCGATGCCAACCTCAGTTCCGAAATGCACTTTGTTGATGTTGCTCAAAGAATAATTTACAAAGCTTCTGAACTGATCGTGATAAAAGCTGAGAACATCCATTCCGTTCTCAAACTTTGTATAATAACCGCTAATATGAATTTTATATCGCGGTGCATTTACAAGATAAGCTGCTTCTGCTGATTTGATAATTTCACTTGTTACATTTTCCTGCTGAACATCTCTTGTTTTGGGCGACACAAAAACATTGTCAAAATAAGGCGCTCTTGTGCCATAAGAACCATTTATACTGATGTAGTTACGTCCGTTTATTTTATAGGTGATGCCTGCTTTTGTTGCATAGTTTAAAAATTTATCCGGTTGTGAAGCACCATAAGAATTATCCGGAAATAAACCGTTTCTTACATTACCGAAACGCCAAAACTCCGTATAAGAAACATTGCCTGCCAGGAAAAGATCAACGTTGTTGAATCTAAAAACAGCCTGTATCCATTCCTTCACTTTATTTTCTTTTGCTGTGTAATTGTAACCGTATTTATCGCCTTTGTAAACAATCCTGTTTGGATGATCTATATTGTTTTGATTAGCGTTCGGATCATTCGGAAAATCTCTTTCTGCAAACTGGTTTAGATCGACATAAAAATCGCCACCTAATAAATCATTTAATTGTTGATAAAAATTATTTGTTTGAGTTTGATACGATAAACCGCCCATCAAATCAATATGATTATTTGTCCTCGCATTGAACACGCTATTGATGTATAGTTTTCGAACATCATTCACTCTTTCAGTTAACACATATCTTGAACGATGACCGTAAACATCATTTCCTGTTATTCCATTTGCATCCTGAATAATTTGCCAGCTATCACGATTTACATTGTATAGGTTTTGCCAGTTTATCTGCATTGCATTTTCATCACTCCTAAACGTTTCTTCAAACGCTTCTCTTTGCATTTCGTCTTTTGCAGCACTTGGCAGATAATTATAATAATCAGGTCTTGGATCAGGTGCATTGTACCAATCCAACCCTGAAATACTTCGTTTGCCAAATGAATAACCTGCTGCTGTTATAATCGAGGTTTTATCATTTATGCGGAATTCATGGGTAAGAATAAAAACAGGTTGTAACGTTTTTGCTACACTTGCATTACGTTTCTTTCCATTCTGATAACCCCAATAAGGATTGTAATAATTTGTTGAAGCAAGATCAAACATTTCTGCTGTTGCAGCGCCGGCTCTGCCTGATTCATTTGGAGAAGCAAAAGCAACAAATGATAATAAATTTCTTAATCCAAATTTTTTATCAGCCGCAATAAAGGCACTGTAATTATGATAATAAGTGCCCGGAACATAACCTTCTTCTGCCCATCTTTGTCCACCTGAAAAGCTAAAAGACCATCCTTTTTTACTAACGCCTGTACTGTGTGTTATCATCCACCGGGTTGAATAATTTCTATTCGATATCGCATAACTAAAACTTGTTTGTTTTCTTTGTTTGCTTGCTCTTGCATCAATATTTGTTGCACCGCCAAAGTTGCCATAAGCAAAAGTGTTGAAGCGTAGGCCCTGCGAAACATCACGATTACGCATTACATCATTTAAACCTCCCCATAATGCAAAAGGTGCTAAGCCATTTTCGAGACTATTCATGGGAATGCCGTTCATGAACACTTCAAACATATCTGCATCATAACCGCGAATGCGAAAACGGGCCGGACTAAAATTGAAAGAAGCCGCATTGTAAAAAGGATCACGACCTGCCGTTAGTAAGGATGAAATATTTTGCGACCCTGCATCCGAAAAGTCGTTGTCATCCAATGAAACAACCGGAAGGTTATCAGTTATTGTTTCTTTTATTTCATGGATAAAGATGGAATCGGTCTGCAGCGAATCCGGTACATTTTTTTCCTGTTGCTGCGACTGCACAGAAACTGTTATAAATAAAAACAAAGTGATTGAAAATAGAATCTTTTTTGCCATACCGGGTTTAGGTTGAGTGAGGTAATGACATCCTTAAATTAGGAAATATTTGTGAACGCAAAAGATTTTTTTGAAACTATAAATTGCCACAGTTTTTGTGAGTTGTATAAAGAAGTTCAGTTTCAATTACTTCTGAATAAATAAAAATGCATATTGCTCATTTTCTTTTTTATGG
>JAEZRL010000223.1 GCA_023440945.1 Bacteroidota bacterium | reverse complement strand
GGTTTGCAATACCAGTTCAAGCTGAGCGACAAAGTTGACCAGCTAAGCAAACAACGTAATTTTTCTTTTTTGAGATTGGGTTTATCTGGAACATTGCAAAACAAACTGAATGTAAATGCTGAAACACTGAATGAAACATTTGTGTATAATGCAGATGGTGCCATTGTTCCGATAGATACTGTTTCTTATCAAACAAAGGCAAAGGGAACCATTAACCTGCCTTCTTCTTATACAGCCGGGTTTATGTTTATCCGCTCTGTTACCGATCCCATGATCTATAAATGGGGATTTGGTGCAGATTATTCCGCTACCAACTGGGCAAAAGATTACCGTGTTTATGGGCAGCCGGATATGCTGAATGATAGCTGGATGTTTCATGTGGGCACATTCTTTACACCCAATCCAATAACAGGAACGGGTTTATGGCAAACCGCTATTTACCGTTTAGGTTTTTATACCGGGAAAGATTATATGGATCCTGATGGTAATGGTTTAAAAGTTTCTGCCTTTACTTTGGGTGCAGGTTTCAGGGTAAGAAGGTTTCATTCTTACGATAATCAATACACGATTATTAATGCAGCCGCCGAATTTGGTAAGCGTGGCAGCAGTGTTAATAATGTTACCGAAAACTTTTTTAAGTTTTCTCTTGGTTTTTCTTTGGGCGATATTTGGTTTATCAAACGCAAGTATGACTAATTTCTTTCAAAATATTTCCTATCTAAAAACAGCAGTCTGCATGGGCTGCTTTTTTGTATTAGGCTGCGAGAACAGTATGCAGGAAGTACAGGATCTTGGCAGAAAAAAAGTAAGTGTGGAAGAAGCGGTTGATGTAACAAGTTATCTTAGCCAGAACGCTGTTATGAAAGCTAAATTAACTGCCCCGCGTATGTTACGAACCAACAGCGATACCGTTGTTACAGAATTTCCTAATAGTTTACAAGTGGAGTTTTATAATGATAGCACCAAACCCGAAAGCCATTTGTTTGCAAAGTATGGGCGTTACCTTCAATACCAAAGCAGGGTGTACTTGCGTGACAGCGTTATCGTTTATAATTACGCTACAAAAGATACCTTGCGCACAGATGAATTATACTGGGATCAAAACGACGGAAGATTTTATACCGATAAGGATGTGCAGATAAGAACGCCAACTGAAAAACTTAATGGTTCAGGTCTTATTGCCGACCAGGCATTTTCCTGGTGGACTTTAAAAAATGCTTCCGGCCCAATGCTTATTGCAGACAGTACTTTACCGGCACAGTGAGATTGCCGGAATTTTTTGTTACAAGCCTTTTGTTCTTTACGCATCTTTTGTTGTGTCACTCACTTGCACGTTCGGTTCACTGTTCATCCGGTCATCACTATTTTTATTGCGGCACTTAAATAAAAGAATAAATTCGTTAGGCCAAAACCCCTCGTATGAATCATGCATCCTGATTCTTTTTAGATATGAAATCAGTTGCATGGTTACATCGTCTTAAAACAATAAATTTTTACAGATGAAAAATGTTCTTCGCCTTTCTGTTGTATTGCTTTTGTTTGCAGCCATCAGTTCCTGTTCAAAAAAAGCACCTGAGCAAATAAAACATATTCCCAAAGAAGCTTCTGTTGTTTTTGGTATAAGTCCGCAACGAATGCAGGACAAACTTGAAAAAAGCAACATTAATTTCGATTCGCTTATGCGGCAAATCATGTCATCATCCGAAGGAGATTCTGAGAATATCACTTTGGATGATATTAAAAACTCCGGCATTGATTTTAGCAACGACTTCTACATTTTCGTTAATCAGAAAGGCTCTATTATGACGCCACGTTCAACCGAAACCGGTGTGGTAGGCGTTTTAAAAAGTGCTTCTTCTTTCGAGGCTTTTCTTAAAAAACATAAACAGGATTTGCAGGTTCAAAAAGGCAAAGGTTATTCTTATGCTGCAACAAAAGACGGGGCGGTTGTAGGCTGGCGTGATGATCTTTTTATTGTAGCAAATGTTTCAAGTGCTGCTGAAATGAATTTCAACGATAATAGCAGCAATCCTAATCCTTCTGCAACAACTCAAAGCACTGCACTTCTTACCGGCTTGTTCGATCTTAATGAATCTTCTTCCATCGCTGATATAGATGAATTTAAAAAATTAACGGATCAAAAATCAGACATGCTTTTCTGGTCAAATTCAAGCAGTGCATTTTCCAATATTCCTTTTGTCGGCATGACGAAAGCTGCCGATCTTTTTAAAGATATGTACAGTGCGGGAACGATCGATTTTCAAGACGGCAAAGTGGAGATGGATACAAGAATGTATGTTGGAAAAGATCTTAAAGATATTCTTGATAAACACAACAAACCAAAAGCAGATATGGATATGGTGGTAAAATATCCTTATCCTGTTAATGGTTTCAGTGCTTTTTCATTTGATCCGAAACTACTGGTAGATATTTTGAAATACATCGGTGCAGACCCAACTATCAACCAGTTTCTACAACAACAAGGTTTGACTTTAGACGATGTCACCAATGCTTTTTCAGGCGATTTTGCTGTGATCGTTTCGAACTTTGGAATGACGGAAAAAGCAAATCCCGCTTACCCTGAAATGAAGATGTCTTCTCCTGATGCAAAATTTCTTTTTAATGCAAAAGTTGGGAACACCGTATCTTATAACAAAGTGATGAATGCTTTGGTGCAAAAAGGTTTCCTGGCAAAGCAGGGTGATGAATACACGCTTAATCAAAGCAATAACGGAATAAATTTTGGCGAAGGGTTTCAAATGAGCGCAGATAATAAAAACATTTTAATTGCATCCGGTAAAGACCTGGTGGATGCTTACAGGAAAGGAAATGGCAATGCAAATATTCCAAACGATGTAAGAGATTTATCCAACTCCAAAGCATTTGTTATGTATGTTGATATTGCAGGTATGATGAACAGTTGGCCAAGAGATACATCCGCCATAGCGAATGATGCGATTAATAATGCAAGAAACACCTTCAAAGATGTTATTATTACCGCTGAAAATTTTGACGGTAAATCTATTCACGGTCTGTTCAATCTCAGAACAATGAATAATAAGGAAAACAGTCTTGCAACACTTGTTAAATACATTTCATCCACCGCTTCTTCTTTAAAAACAGAAAGAAAAAGCGAAGATATGATGCCAATGCCTCCTTCAGCAGATTCAAGCAGTGGAGATACTAAATAATCCTTTCTTTTACAAGTCCCGATGCAGCTTTGTTATAAAGCTCATTGGGACTTATTACTTTTTTGCAATATGCAGATTGAATTAAGGCAGGTTGTTCCCATTCCTTTAAAAGACAGGTTTACACAAAGAAGTTCTGAGGTTTGGAACAGGAATATTGTGTTTGATACTAAAGACAGGATTAAAATAAAAGCGCCCAGCGGAACAGGAAAAACAACTCTTGTTCATTGCTTATATAAATTAAGAAGCGATTATGAAGGAAGTATTCTCTTTAATAACAAAGACATCAATACAATAACAGGTAATGATCTTGCTTTATTAAGACAACAGGATATCAGCATTATTTTCCAGGACCTGCGATTGTTTGCGAACCTTACTGCAAGAGAAAATATTGAACTGAACCGTGTGTTGCAAAAACCATTTTACGAAAGCGATAAGATAGATGAAATGGCTGCCCGGTTGAGCATAAAACATGTGCTCGATCAGCCGGCACAATTGTGCAGTTATGGAGAGCAGCAACGCGTTGCAATTATTCGGGCTTTAATGCAACCTTTTAATTGGTTAATAATGGATGAACCTTTTAGTCATTTGGATCAGAACAATATTCATTATGCGGCTGAATTAATAACAGAAGAATGCAATAAACGCAATGCGGGATTTATTTTAACCGATCTGGAAGAAGATGATCATTTCAATTATACAAAGCTTTTAAACCTATAAGGTTTTGAAAACGTTATAGGTTTTAGAGATAATATTATGCTGAATCAATTATTAAAAAAACTTATCCGGACAAGTGCAGGAAGAATACGTTTTATTATGGCGGTTCTTGGCTTATCTGTGGCAC
>JAEZRL010000166.1 GCA_023440945.1 Bacteroidota bacterium | reverse complement strand
ACGACCAGATATTTTTGGAATTTTTGCAGGCGTCGGGATTGCAAGCTTTAATGTTTCAAAAAGTAATTGGACACAACTTCCAGTTAACTATGCTGACAGTCTAAACAGCGTTACATCAACCAGCAATTTAAGTGTACATATGGGAATAACTTATCGAATAGAATTCAATAGAAACTTAAGTTTAAGACCGGCGGTTACTTTAATCATTGGAGAGACCGGAAAATTAAAATATGATAGAAAAGTAACTACAGAAACTTTAAATTTTAAAGCAGTTGCAGAAGGTTTGGCTATACCGTTTATATATAAACTTAGTAATAAAGAAATTAAACCATACATCGAACTGGGACCAACGCTTTTATATCATTTAGGACAAGCAGAAGAAACAGGCGCAAAGGTTACTTTGAATAAATTTGATTTACTTGGACAGTTCGGAATTGGTATTGAAATACCTACAAAACATTTCAAGCTTTCACCCGAATTATCGTTTTCTAAGGGTTTTATAGATGCAAAAAGTAACAACAATAATTTATACACTAAAACAATTTCTAGTTTGCACAGGCAATATTTCAATTTGTCATTTTATTTTTCGAACAACGATAAAAAATAAAAATTACCAACCGTCTTGGAATAAGTTCTGCTGCTTGATCCTAAGTACTTCACTCTTTAAAAATCATAACCCTTATTCACATTCATCACAAAAACATCTCCTCCTAACAATACCACAAACAACATAGTTTTGCAGCGAAATAAAATTGATTTATAAAGTAACATTGTTATGAGAAGGGTTGGACTTGGAACAAGGGTTCTCAATTTTCTTGTTGATACAATTTTAATATTTGCTATCAGCTATGGTTTGTACAAATGGTGGACTTTTTATGTGATGTATTGGAATCGCGAATACATTCCTTTCTATGTTTTTTTCTGGTGCTTTTTAGTAGTTTATTATATCTTTTTCGAATCCATTTTTAAACGCACACCGGGCAAATGGTTATCTATTTCAAAGGTGGTAACAAATAAAGGCAAAAAACCATCTTTCCTTCAAATTGTTATACGCAGTATTGTACGTGTTACAATAATTGATTGTTTCTTTATTCCTTTCCTGGATAAACCCCTGCATGATTATTTAAGTAAGACAGAAGTTGTAGAAGCTTAATACAATTTTTTATTTGCTGAATAAAGTTCAGAAAGTACAAGTGAGTGACACAACAAGCGATGAGATTTATTTTATCGTTGGTTCCATAAAAATAAAGCCATCTTTTTTATAAGGAAGATGGCTTTATGTATATTGAGTGTGTATTGCCTAAAAAGTATAACGAATACCGATGCCTCCCCAACCACCTTCAAAATAAATATCGCCAACAAAATTGAAGGAAGGTTGCCAGTCGAGACTAACATTGATAGGTGCGCCATTTATTTTATAGTCCAAACCTAAAACGCCATCAACACCAATGCCTACAACTCCATCTTTCTCCTTATGATCATTCCGGTTTTCTTTCCAGAAACCAATATGAGCACCAGGACCAACATACCATTTCAAACCTTCTGCACCAGTGATGTCTCCATAAATTTCATACAATCCTGTAAATCGAACGCCATCATTTACAAAGTAAGCAAGACCTTCAAGACCTTTGTTTGGTTGTGTAAACGTTTTTACTGAAATACTGCCGGGCCAAACCTTTACACCTGCTGCGGTTTTATAAGTATAACCCATGCTTTGCGCATTTGCTTTTATAGAAACCAGGGCAACAACCAATAAAAGAAAGAGCATTTTTTTCATAACGTTCATTGTTTGTGGGATTAAAATCATGCCAAATTAAAATGTATATCGTACGCCTATTCCCCCATAAGAAGGTGTAAACCCACTGGAACCTATCAAGGTGATAGCAGGTTGCCAATCAAGCCTAACATTGAGCGGAAGATCATTTACTTTATAATCAAGACCAATAATTCCATCTATACCAATATCAGCGCTGCTGTTATTATCTTCTTTGAATTCTTTTTTCCAGAAACCAATGTGTGCACCGGGGCCAACGAACCAACGCAAGCCTTCTACATCAGGAATATCAAAACTAAATTCGTATAAACCAACTGCACGAAAACCTTTACGCCAGAACATTGCCTGTGCTTCAATGTTGTTATTATCTGAAACAAATTTTTTATAAGTAACTGCAAACCCTAAAGGAAATTTTATACCGATAGCCCGATCGTAAGTTGATTGTGAAAATGAATTATAAGCAATAAAGCAAAGCAGACAGAGAACCAAACATTTTTTCATGGGTTAATAAGTTTATTGTTTATGAAAGATGAAGCATTTCAATAACAGTTTTGTTTGTTTTACAGAAGTATTTCACCTGTTAATTTTTTGGTTGGCAAAGATGTATTGAAAACGAAGAAATAGATGGAATGTTACAAAATAGTTTGTTAAACCTGTTGGTTATCAACACGTGAAGAGGGAAGAAGTGAGATAAGTTTAAGAGAGATAATAGGAAAGAATTTATTGCATCCCGGGTAATTTCAACCCTTCTGCTTTAAGATCATCAATCAATTTTTGCTGAAATAAAAGTTTTGCATCCTGAAAACCATGAGCAGGTAACCATGTACTGATCATTATTTTATAACCATCCGGGTCAATTGATGAAACACCGATGCGAACAGTAGGCTCTTTTAAAACACCTTCCATCTTATTAATGCTTTGCAGAATAAGGACTTTGATATTCTCAAAACTATAAGCAAAAGAAAACTTCATTTCAATATCTAATCTTCTTTTGCCTTCGCGGCTGATGTTGATAATAACCTCGTTAGATAGTTTGCTATTAGGAATAATAACTGTTCTGTTATCGTATGTTGTAACCACTGTATAAAAAATCTGGATGGAGTTAACCGTTCCTTCCTGCCCCTGTGCAATAATATTATCACCTACACGATAAGGTTTCATCAACAAAATAAGAATACCACTTGTGAAATTTTGTAATGTACCTGATAAAGCCAAACCTGCAGCAACACCAACCGCGCCTACCAATGCAGTAAAGATGGTCATTTGGATACCAAGGATCTGCATTACCTGCAACGCAAGTAAAATACGCAATGCGATACTAAATACGCTTACAAAAAAAGGAAGCAATGAAGCATCGAAATGGCGATGCTCCAGAGAATTGCGCAATAGTTTAGTAAGTAATTTTATAATCCATAATCCAATAATAATTACAAGAAGTGCAACCAATATTTTTGGTCCTTCAAATAAGATCCAGCTATAGGCTTTATCGTAAAATTTTTCCCAGTTCATAATCGAGTTGAGTATAAATGAGGCGCAAGATGATGAGAATTTTTTATAAAAATCTTTTTTGCATTGCGAATTATTATTGTCAAAATTCAGACCATTCAATAAAAAAAGAAGCCATCTTTAAAGATGACTTCCCTCACTTTATAAAAACTGCATGAGAATTATTTACCCCAAACTGTCCAGCCTGTTGTCCAGTCATTTGATGCATCCATAGCACCAATAAAATTTACTTTTTCAAAAAATGCATCACCTAATTCGGTAAGATCAAACTTTGCAGTTACAGACAAAGCAGGCGAAGCTGCAACAGGTTTTAAATTGGGAGATGAATTATTAAATGGATCAATTAATCCAATAGCTGTTGCATCTGCAAAATATTGACTAAGATTCGTTTTAAGCGTAATGGTCGCAAGTGTCGCGGAATCAAGTACCGGTGGATTTGTTACGAGTTTAGCAACCTGGAAAGGTTTGCCATAAGCGTTCAAAAAACTGTTGTAAAATTTACTTCTTCCTTCTTTGTAATACGAAGCAGTAGAATCATCATCAATATCTAATCCTGCTTTTTGTCCGCCGATTACAATTGAATTTGCAAGAATGAATGTAGCACCTCTTCTCCAACGCATTCCATAACCATAATCAGGACTTGTATTTGGCGCATTGTTAGGACCAACCGCGGTAAAGTTTGATAAAACAGGAGATGTAACAGGTGTTCTTGTCCACAAAAAACCATTGGAAGGATTAACGTTATCTACTTCAAAATTATTCGAGATATCACCACTTGTTCCTTTGTTGTCTGTAAACTGCGGATCTTTTACAGAGATCGCAAACTGAATCTTTCCATGGAAACCATCATCCATGTCAAAATCATCATCAGCACAATTGTAAGCGATCAAATGTTTGCAGTTAACTGCACCACCAAAAAATTCGTAGGCATCATCCAATCCTCTTACGACTTGAATATAATCTATCGTTGTTCCGGAACCAACACCATATAATGAAAGACCATTTATTTCATCACCAGGATTAACCGCTTTACCTGCATATTCAATTCTTACATATTTTAAAATACCGGAATTGTCTGCATCGTTTGTTCCGCCAAAAACACTGAACTGTGGATCAACACCACCTTCCAGTACAGAATGATTTCCATTAACTGTTGCCTGGCCTACAATAACAACACCGCCAAGATCACCGGGTGCAGGTGTTGTTTCACCGGAAGTAAAAACGATAGGTTCATTGGCTGTTCCCTGTGCCATTATTTTAGCGCCGCGATAAATAACTAATACGCCAGCAGAGTCTTTACTGGAAATGATTTTGGTACCCGGATCAATTGTAAGTGTTGCGCCATTTGTAACATAAACATAGCCTCTTAAGCGATAGGTTTTATCTTTTGTCCAGTGCTGATCCGTTGTAATAACACCGCGTATATCGCCACTAGCATTGTTATCACCACTGTCACTGCCATTGTCGGGAGGGGTTGGAAGATTATCACTTTTTTTACAGGCTGCAGCAAATAAAATTGTTGCAAGTACAGCCATTGAAAAAATCTTTTTCATCATTTTATAATTGATTTTTATGCAACGAAACTATAAGGGTAGTATTAAGCAGGTGTGAAGCAATTATTATCAAATATTACTTTCCAAAATTGTATTTTAAAGACAACGCTGTTGTTGTTCCATATTTTGAGGAAAGCATTATTTTATCTTTAGAAGCATCATACTTAATATTCGAAGGATTTGCTTCATAATTATAATACCAGGTATAAGCTTGTGCAAGAATATCGCTTACTGTAAGACGGACTTCAAGTTTATTATTCAATATTTTTTTGCTTAGCTGCACATCAATCACATCTCTTGGCTTTTCAAAGATGTTTCTTCCTGCACCGTTGATTCCTCTGAATTTTAACCGCGGTCCCATTCGATTGTATAAAATATTTACAGAAAAATCATCACCTGCAGTTGCATAGGTTAAGCCGGCATTTATTAAGTAAGGCGATTGTCCCTGCATCGAGCTGTTTATCTTCACTCCATCAAACTCAACCGAGCCTTTTATATAAGCTGCGTTTGTATAAAGTGTAAGATGGTTGAAGAAACGACCAGGAATAAAATCAAGTTTCTTTCTTGCTTCTACTTCGGCTCCATATAAATTTGAATTATCTGCATTGGCATAAGAGAGAACATTGTTACCGAGATTAACCTGCTCGATAGGATGAATAAAATGTTTGTAGAAAACACTTGCAGAAATAATTTCTCCTGCCGCAGGAAACCACTCATAACGAAGATCGGCATTTGTATTTTTTGATCTTACAAGATTTGGTTCGCCTGCAATAATAACTTCATGATCATAATTATAAACACGATAATCTGCAAGCTCTCTAAACTCAGGCCTGTTTACAGATTGCGAACCGGCCAAACGAAGATTTGTTTTGTTATTGAATGAATAAGTGAACAGAAATGAAGGAAGCACGTCAAAATTATTCAGCTTATTGTTTGGTTTGTTTCTTGTTTTTATTTCCTGGCTATAGTTTTCTGCTCTAACACCCCACGTTAATTTGATATTGCGGGAAAATCTATTATCCAGCATCACATAACCTGCATTCATTAAAGCTCTGCCTGAATAATCGGTTGAATTTGTCGGAATATTTGCAATTGTTAAGTGATAAGCATCTATCACTCCAGGTGAAAAAATGTTTTGAAAATTTATGCTCTTGCTTTCAGCAATCGAAGCCCTGTAACCAAAACTGTTTAAAACGGAATAACCGATTGCATCCACTTCTGCATTGCGGTCCCGGTAATAATTATTTGCACCGATCTTTATTTTTTGTGTTTGTCCTAACCAATTAAACTGCTTACTCATATTCACATTAGCGCCATAGATATTTTCATGCAGAAAAGAGTAAATCCTGCCCGAATTGCTTATCTCAGGTGAATTCTCATTTGATAATGTAAGCTTATAAACAGAAGGATCAGAAGAATTTGCTTCTGTATGCATGGCAATAATTTTCTGATCAGGTTCCCAGCGATAAGTAGAACCCAACGAAACATTCCAGTCAATCGAATAATTATTATTTAAAGCATGTAATCCTTCCAGCACAGAATTAATAATGCCATTCGCAGCCACTTCATTGTTTACGCTTTTCACTTCAAATGGATTATCTGAGTTGATTACATTATAACCGTTTCTTGTTCCTAAAGTCTTTGAAAAATCATTGTTGAATAAGTTTCTCAATGAAATTTTATTCTTACCAAAAGAATACGTGAGATTCAGCAAAGCGGAAAGACTGTTATGAATGTCATAGTTTACTGTATTATAGCGATAATCAAGTGTTTTATAATTCTGAAACTCGTCTCTCTCAAATGTTGATACTTTTCTTCCTTCACTATAACCTACTGAAAAAATATAACCTAATTTCTTATTGTTATTAAAAAGATGCGTGTTACCACCCGTATAAGAAACGCTTATATCGGGAAGACTTTTATAAGCGTTTTGATAACCATAGCTATTAGAAAATTGTTTGGTGATAGCTTGTTTTTGAACATCGGTGAGGTTGATGAAATTATATTTATTACGATAATAAGAGCCCGGAATTAATCTTGAGTTATCAAAGAAACCGAGGCCGTCAAGTTTTCCTTCTGGATAACCCTTGTAAAAATTTTTGAAAGTGGTTAAAGAATTATAACCAATTGATACAGATAATTCGCTTATTTTTTTTGTTGGATAATCTTTTGTGGACACTTTTATTGCTCCGCCAGCAAAATCGCCGGGGAGATCAGGCGTGGCTGATTTATAAATAACGAGTTTATCTACAACGGATGAAGGAATAATATCAAAAGCAAAAGCTTTTTTGTCGGGTTCTGTGCTTGGCAGAACAGAATTGTTCAATAACGAAGAATTATATCTTTCATTCAGTCCGCGAATAACAACAAATTTATTATCCTGCACAGAAGCACCGCTCACTCTTTTCAATACCTCACCTGTGTTTTTATCGGGTGAACGTTTAATAACATCAGCAGAAATCGCGTCAGAAATCGCGGAACTGTTCTTTTGCTGAAGATAAAGGGAAGCAATGCTTTCTCTTTTTGCACCACTCGATTTCACTACTACCTGTGTAAGCTCGTTGCTTGCCCGCTGAAGCGTTACTTGGTAAGTCTGATCGTTTAATGCATTTACGTTATCAATTGTTTTGGATGCATAGCCTATATTAGAAACGATAAGAGAGATATTTTTATCAGAAGATAAGGGTA
>JAEZRL010000164.1 GCA_023440945.1 Bacteroidota bacterium | reverse complement strand
ATGTAAACTTCGATCACTCTTTCATAAAATACCATTTACAGCAGGCGGGTTATGAATGGCATACACAAAAGTTATGTACACTGCGTTTAAGCCGTCATGCTTTTCCGGGGTTAAGAAAATATGGGCTTGAATATTTGTGTCAGCAGTTTAATATTTTAAATGAAAAAAGGCATCGTGCAAGTGGTGATGCAGAAGCAACAACCATTCTGTTTGATATGATCTTACAGAAAGGTGGTGAAAAGTTGCTGAAAGAATTTATGAAGAAGGAAGCACGTGAGCAGATACTTCCGCCGAATTTACCGAAAGAACATATCAAACGCTTACCATATGTTCCGGGTGTATATTATTTTCATAATGAAAAAGGCAAAGTTATTTATGTGGGTAAGGCAAAGTGTTTGAAGCAACGTGTTGTGAGTCATTTTACAGGCCTGGATACAAGCAGAAAAAGGCAAGAATTTTTAAAAAATATTCATTCGGTAACTTTCCAGGAATGTGCAACTGAATTCACAGCTTCCATTTTAGAAAGCATTGAAATAAAAAGATTATGGCCAGCTTATAATTATAGTCAGAAAAGGTTTGAACAGCTTTATGGTATCTACTGTTTTGAAGATACAAAAGGTTATATGCGTCTTGCAATCGACAGGAAAAAGAAGATTTTAAAACCACTTGTAACATTTAGTTTATTAACGGATGGCTATAATATTTTATGGAAGATGATAAGGCTCTTTGAGTTGGATGCGCGGTTGTGTTATTTAGATCATACCAATAGCCACGCGATTGATGAAGATGCAGAATGTTATAATGCAAAAGCAAACGCTGCAATAGAATGGTTGCAACAGCAAAAGGAAACATTTGTTATAAAAGAAGAAGAAGGTAATCTTGTCTCTTATGTTTTAGTAGAACAGGGAAAGTTTTATGGGATGGGGTTGATGGAACAGGAAACAGATTGCAGCGAGATAGAATTATTAAAATCACAACTAACTGCTTATCCCGAAAATGAGATCATCCGTTCGATGGTCAGAAATTTTGCAGATCGTTATCCTTCAAAAGTGGTACGATTGTAAGGTTTAAAAAAAGTTTTAGATTTAAAAACCTTATACGTTTTTATTAGGAGTTATTTCTTTCTTTGATTTCTTATTCTTTTTATTTTTCTTTATAACATGAGAAATAAGTTCTTTAAAATAAACCATGTGAAGAACAACGTGCTTCTTTGATTTATACAATTTTTTTGGTGGAAGTTTCAGCTCAAAAAAGATATCATCTGTTATTACAAAACTGCTTTCATCAATACTTCTCAAATAAAATTTTTTGGGCTTCTTTTTATCATCATCCAAATTCAGACAGAATCCGCTTACGAACAATTGGCCATGTTTATTCACGGCCACAATGTATGGCTCCATTCTTATCCAAATCTCATCATCTTTATAACGGAATTCAATGACCGTTTTTTTAAGAATGCTTATAACAATTCCTTTTGCAATTGCAGGAATATTATCGAACGCTTCGTATTCATAAGTTTCATTCATACAAGATCTGTTTCATCCTCACCTAAACGTGCAGTTTCACCTTCATCAAGATCGTCGTTAGGACTGTGAATACTTAGATCTGCATCCTTTGAAATGTCTTCATCAGCCTGTTCATGTGCTTGTTTTATCTTGTCATTATCGTTTTGCTCACCCTTTTTTTGCTCATCATTTTGCTTCACAGAATTATAATCAACTACAGGTGTTTTTTGTACATTCAATGGCGGTATTTTATTCTCGTTATCCATAAAAATAATAGCGTTTATGATACGTTCTTCAAATATCAAACCAATAAAATATGAAAAAAGCAATGTTTGTTATAGCAATTTATATGAACCCGGCTGTATTACTGCTATAATGCTTCCGTTGCGTCGCTCTCTTGTACGTTCTTATCTTTATTCAACAAAAGAAGAACAAGAAATTTTATCGGAATTTCAAATTCTGCTATCTCAAAAAATCCTTCTTAAAAGCCGGCGGTGTTCTTTTTTTAGATGCTTGTTCATAAGCATAAGCCAAAGCAATGATTTGTGGTTCAGTATAAGCACCGGCAAAAAAAGATAATCCAACAGGCAAATCGTATACACTTCCCATCGGCACCGTGATGTGCGGATAACCGGCTCTTGCAGCAGGAGAGGAGAACGAAAAACCGGTGTCATAATCACCATTTGCAAGATCAATGCAACAGGCTAAACCATTTGTTGTACCTGTGATTGCATCAAGTTTATTTTCTTTAATAAGGGTGTCAATAATATTTCTTGTTTCAGTGCTTTTTGCCAGGGCATCCAAATATTCTTTGCTGTTAAGATCACCTTTCGATTCGCTTTCTTCTAAAATTTCCTGTTTAAAATAGGGCATTGCTTTATCCGCATGTTGCTTATTGAATTCAATTACCTCCTTCAAATTTTTCACTTTTGCATTAGCTGAGGCGAGATACTTATTTACGCCATCTTTAAATTCGTATAACAGCACTTGATAGGATGAAGAACCTATTCCTTTCAGTTTACCAAAAAGGTCAATTTCAACAATTTCAGCGCCTTGTTTTTTCAGTACTTCCAGCGCATCTTTTAATAAAGCAACCACACCTTCGTGACCTTCTAAAAATGATTTTTCCAAACCAATTCTTTTTCCTTTCAGTGCGTTTGCATCAAGAAACTGTGTATAATCTTTATAAGACTTTCCTTTGCTTTGGTTTGTTATTTCATCATTTGCATCAATACCACTGAGTGCGCCTAAAAGTATCGCTGCATCTCGAACCGTTCTTGTCATTGGCCCTGCTGTATCCTGTGTTTTTGAAATAGGAATAATGCCAGAGCGGCTCCATAATCCAACGGTTGGTTTTATGCCAACGATACCATTTACAGAAGATGGCGAAACCACCGAACCATCTGTTTCTGTGCCGATAGCAATAGCACACAAATTAGCTGCGACTGCAGAGCCGGAGCCCGAGCTTGAACCGGAAGGATTGCGGTCTAAAATAGCAGGACATTTTGTTTGTCCACCCCTGCTGCTCCATCCGCTTGTTGATCTTGTTGAACGAAAGTTGGCCCATTCGCTCAAATTAGTTTTGCCTAATAGAACAGCACCGGCTTCTCTTAAATGTTTTATAATAAAAGCATCCTGCGAAGCATGATTTCCCTCCAAAGCAAGAGAACCTGCTGTGGTCATCATTTTATCTGCAGTATTGATGTTATCTTTTATTAAGACCGGAATGCCGTGCAACGTGCCTCTTATCTTTCCTGCTTTTCGCTCACGGTCTCTTTCCTCTGCAATATTTAAGGCGTCCGGATTGATCTCTATAACTGCATTTAGCTGAGGCCCTTTCTTATCAATATCGTTGATGCGTTGTAAATATTTTTGGGTGATGGAACGTGAAGTGTAAGTGCCATTCTGCATTTTTTGTTGCAGTTCATCGATGGTTATTTCATTCAGATCAAAATCATCATTAAATTCATCGTGACTTTTTTTATCAAATGAAACCAGTGCAGCGGCAGAAAGCGTAACGCCTGCAAGCGAAGTATTACGCAAGAAATTTCTCCTGTTCATAGAGGGATGTTATAATGTTAGAATGGTTTGACAGTGTCTCACAGAATTTACAGAAAGCACAGAAGTTGTTATCCTCTTTATCTGTGATTTCTGTGAGAACTACTTTTCCAAATTAAATAAACTGTCTACAAATTCGTGTTTATCGAAGATCAGTAAATCATCCATTTTTTCACCAACGCCAATGTATTTTACAGGTATCTTTAGTTGATTGGCAATCGCAAGTACTACACCGCCTTTTGCTGTTCCGTCTAACTTGGTAATGGCAATTGCTGTAACATCTGTTGCCGTGGTAAATTGTTTAGCCTGTTCCAATGCATTTTGTCCGGTTGAACCATCGAGCACCAGCAACACTTCATGCGGTGCATCGGGAATAACCTTTTTCATCACTCTTTTTATCTTGCTCAATTCTTCCATCAGATGCGCTTTATTATGCAAACGCCCGGCAGTATCAATAATCGCAATATCAGATCCTTTTGCAACAGCACTTTGAACAGTATCAAATGCTACGGATGCTGGGTCGGAGCCCATGGGTTGTTTAACGATCGGCACATTTACTCTTTCACTCCAAATAGTTAACTGATCTACTGCAGCAGCACGAAAAGTATCAGCAGCACCAAGTATAACTTCATTACCTGCTTTTTTGTAATTGTTGGCAAGTTTACCAATCGTTGTTGTTTTGCCAACGCCGTTAACACCAACAACAAGCATCACGTAAGGCTTTTTATCAGCGGGAACAGAGAAGTCTTTATGTGTGTTATCAGGGGCATCAACCAAAATGTTTTCTATCTCTTCCTGTAATAATTTGTTCAATTCACCTGTTCCAACATATTTATCACGTGCAACACGTTTTTCAATCCTGTCAATAATTTCAAGTGTTGTATCAATACCAACATCAGCCGTTAACAAAGCTTCTTCAAGATCGTCGAGCACTTCTTCATCAACAGTGCTTTTTCCTGCAACAGCTTTAGTTATCTTGGAAAAAAAATTTTCTTTGGTCTTTTCCAAACCCTGATCAAGACTTTCCTTTTCTTTCTTGCCAAATAATTTCCCGAAAAAACTCATATTTAAAAAGTTTGTGCGAAGATAAATGTTTTAGCAAGCGCAGTTCACAACGCTGTTGTATCATTATTTCTACAATTTTCGGAATGCAGAAAAATAAAAAATTAAACCACAGCTTATTAAAACTGTGGTATAGAATTTTGTGCTATGAAATAAATTAAATGTTGAACATGAAAGATGAACGTGCTACAGACGTGGTTTTGATTGGGGCAGGAATAATGAGCGCTACTTTAGGGATGTTACTGAAACAACTGGAGCCGGAAATTTCCATCAAGATATATGAACGATTAGATGTTGCGGCGGCAGAAAGTTCGGATGCGTGGAATAACGCCGGCACTGGCCACTCTGCCTTTTGCGAATTGAATTATACGCCTGAACGTGCAGATGGAACGATAGATACTTCGAAAGCAGTGAAAATTGCCGAATCATTCGAAGTGTCGAAACAATTCTGGGCTTATTTAGTGGAGCATAACATTGTAAAACCTCCAAAGTCTTTTATCCGCAACATTCCCCACATGAGTTTTGTATGGGGTGATAAGAATATTGATTTCTTGCATAAACGATATATGCAAATGCAGAAATGCCATTTGTTTAAAGGCATGAAATATTCGGAAGATGAAGCACAAATAAAAGAATGGATTCCACTTGTTATGGAGGGACGTGATGCTACTGAAAAAGTTGCTGCAACAAAAATGGATATGGGAACGGACGTAAATTTTGGTGCGCTTACAAGATGTTTGCTGGATTGCCTGAAAGAGAAGGACAATGTTGAACTGTATTTCAATAAAGAAGTGCGTGATCTTGATAAAAAGAATGATGGCTTATGGGAGATTGAAATTAAAGACACGAGGAATGATGATAAAGAAAAAGTAAAAGCAAAATTTGTTTTTATAGGTGCTGGTGGTGGCTCATTGCCTTTGCTTTTAAAATCAGATATTCCGGAAGGCAAAGGATACGGCGGATTTCCTGTTAGCGGTCAATGGCTAAGGTGTACCAATGAAAGCATTATACAGCAGCATAATGCAAAAGTGTACGGCAAGGCGGCGGTCGGTTCGCCACCGATGTCTGTTCCGCATTTAGACACACGGTGGATAAAAGGAAAAAAAGAATTACTGTTTGGACCTTATGCTGGTTTTTCAACAAAGTTTTTGAAACATGGTTCTTATCTCGATTTGCCCTTGTCTATCAAATTTAACAATATCAGGCCGATGATTTCTGCCGGATTGCATAACCTGCAGCTTACAAAATACCTGATAGATCAGGTTCGGCAATCGCCTGAAGACAGGTTAGAGGCATTGAAAGAATATTATCCGAAAGCGAAGATGGAAGACTGGAAGTTAGAGATTGCAGGTCAACGTGTGCAGGTGATAAAAAAAGATTCTGAAGAAGGGGGCATACTTGAATTCGGAACAGAAGTAGTAAGCGCAGCGGATGGAAGTCTTGCAGCTTTATTAGGTGCTTCGCCGGGAGCCTCTACCGCTGTTTCTATTATGATTAGTTTATTAAAAAAATGCTTCTCTAATAAGTTGAACACAGCAACATGGCAAGCCAAGCTAAAGGAAATGATTCCTTCTTATGGCAGATCCTTAGGAGAGGATGGTACGCTTTGCCGTGAAGTACGGGCATGGACAAGCGAAGTGCTCGGATTGAAATCAATGGAAGCGGTTTAGAATAATTATTTTAATTCTTTATTGAATGGGAGATTCTGATAAGACCTCATCTTCCAACCGCTATTTTTATGTGTTCAAGATGATGCCTTAAATGCCACGCCGACATTGCAATTGCTTGTGACTGGTTGATGAAATACTTTCTTACAGGGTGATAATATTCCTTCTTCAGCTCTTCGTTTGTTAGTGAACGTAAAAGCAATACATATCTTTTCGTAATTCCCTCCAGCATAAGCAATGAATTTTCGGTTGGTGCATCCATTACATCTGCTGTCACGGCCCAGGCATCCATATTGATAAGCGTAACGTTGGTATAATCTGTTTCTGTAAGTGCTTTTTTCATCCGTAAAAAATGCAGTAATTGTATATCTGCAACATGATGAACCAATTGTTGCACATTCCAGCTTCCGGGACGATAAGTTTTTTGTATACCCAGGGGTGTTAATGCAGTTACAATGTCTTTATACAAAGCAGGTGCCTCCTCAATAAAAGCAATCATTGCTTCGATTTCTGCTGAGGTATATTGTTCTTTTTTTACAAAGTTCCCAATAGGATAGCGTGTATCTGTTCGAGGGATTTCCATTCTTTAAAAATAGAGGGAAATATAATAAGTTTTAAGAATGACTTTGTTTAACCCGAATTTTTATCTATGGTTTCTTATAAATATTAAAGTTAGCAGACATCTTAAAATTAAGTTCCATTTTCAACTATATTCAAGCTCTTCTATTTTTACTGAGGATTTATATCAAAGAAAAGAGTTCCGCTTAAATTGTAATTTGCACGCCTGTTTTCTCTTGTTTTAATGTTTAGTAAGGTTTTTGTATAAATGCTGAATAAAGAACAAGGCGCACAAGAGTGCGACGCAAGGAAAGCTGAAAAACAGTTTTAAGCTGGTTACATAAAAAACAAAATTATGTGAGGCGAAATGTGCATGTGTAATCTGCTCGCTTAAATTTTTTCTATGTCAAAATCAATACGAAGAGAACAAGCGCTGGAATATCATTCAAAGGGTAAGCCGGGAAAGATAGAAGTGATTCCCACCAAAGAAGCCAAAACACAAAGAGATCTTTCTTTGGCTTATAGTCCTGGTGTTGCAGAACCTTGCAAGGAAATAAAACACAACAGGGAAGATGTTTACAAATACACAGCTAAAGGAAATTTGGTTGCTGTTATTACGAATGGAACAGCGGTTTTGGGCTTGGGTGATATTGGCCCTGAAGCAAGTAAACCGGTGATGGAAGGTAAAGGCGTGTTGTTTAAAATATTCGCTGATATAGATGTTTTTGACATTGAGATAAACGAGAAAGACCCGGAGAAATTTGTGCAGATCGTTAAATCATTAGAACCAACTTTTGGTGGTATTAACCTTGAAGACATAAAAGCACCTGAATGTTTTTATATAGAAACCACTTTGCGGGATCAGTTGAACATTCCTATTATGCATGATGATCAGCATGGAACGGCTATCATTAGTGCGGCGGCTTTGTTAAATGCGCTTGAACTGCAAAAGAAAAAAATTGAAAAGGTAAGATTTGTTGTAAATGGTGCAGGTGCTGCGGCCATGGCTTGTGTAAAATTATATGTATCGCTTGGTGCTAAGTACGAGAATTTTATAATGTTTGATAAAGATGGAGTATTGCATGAAGGCCGTACAGACCTTGACGAAACAAAAAAGAAATTCGCAGTAAAACGATCAGATTGGACGTTGGAAAAAGCGATGAAAGATGCAGATGTTTTTGTAGGGTTAAGCATCGGAAATGTGGTTACGCCGGACATGATAAAAAGCATGTTGAAAAATCCCATTGTTTTCGCAATGGCCAATCCTGATCCTGAAATAACTTATGAAGCCGCAACTGCTGTTAGAAAAGACATTATAATGGCTACGGGAAGAACCGATTAACCCAACCAGGTGAACAATGTCTTAGGCTTTCCTTATATTTTTCGCGGCGCTTTGGATGTGCGTGCAAAATGTATTAACGAAGAAATGAAGCTTGCTGCTGTAAAAGCATTGGCTGATTTAGCAAAAACACCTGTGCCTGATATTGTAAATCTTGCATACAGTAAAAAAACGCTGGCGTTCGGTCCTGAATATATTATTCCCAAACCTGTTGATCCGCGTTTGCTGTCAACGGTTGCGCCTGCTGTTGCAAAGGCGGCAATGGATAGTGATGTAGCGCAGGTAATGATTGATAATTGGGAAACTTATACCGTTGACCTTAACAAACGGTTGGGTCTCGATAATCAAGTCATACGCGTTTTAGGTACAAAAGCAAGAAGAGATCCGAAACGAATTGTATTTGCAGAAGCGGATAATCAAAAGATACTAAAAGCAGCGAGTATTGTGTATGATGAAGGCATTGCTTACCCGATTTTGCTGGGTGAAGAAGAAAGAATAAAAAGAATCGCGGCGGAGAATAAAATTGATATTTCAGACATGCCTATTCTTGATCCGCGAAGCGCTGCTATGCGTGAAAAAAAGAATGCTTACAGCGAATTATTCTTCCGTAAACGGCAACGCAAAGGTTTCAACTATTATGAAAGCAGGAAGATAATGCACGACCGAAATTATTTTGGTTGTTTGATGGTTGAAACAGGTGATGCAGATGCAATGATATCCGGACTTACAAGAAATTATGCCGAAGCGATACGTCCGGCGCTGCAGATCATCGGTACCGAAGAAGGTGTAGAAAAAATTGCGGGGATGTATTTGTTATTGACGAAACGAGGGCCAATATTTCTTGCAGATACAACCGTAAATTTCAATCCAACTGCAGAAGAACTTGCAGATATTACCTTGCTTGTTGCAAAAGAAGTTAGAACTTTTAACCTTACGCCACGTATTGCCATGCTTAGTTATAGCAACTTTGGAAGCAGTAACTCACCTGAAGCAAAACTTGTAGCCGAAGCGACAGCGATATTAAAACAACGGAATCCATCTTTGATCGTTGATGGCGAAATGCAGGCGTCAATGGCTTTTAACAACGAGATATTAAAAGAGAATTATCCCTTCAGCAGTTTGGTAGATGAAGAAGTAAATACATTAATTTTTCCTAATCTTGCTGCCGGTAATGTAGC
>JAEZRL010000135.1 GCA_023440945.1 Bacteroidota bacterium | reverse complement strand
TGATCAGCTTCATATACACTTACCGCTTCCCAAAGCCAGGTAGGAAAGGTTGCAAATTTTTTATCAAAGTCCTTTGAGTTTACCGGTTGCGCTTCATTATCTAAAAGTAATTTCAGGGTTACCGTATGAGCAAACTCATGCACAGCAACTTTTTTATTATCCTTTTCTCCCCACGCCTGTTCAACAAAATGAAGTTTAGAAATGCCTTCTATATTGCCCGAACCACTCCAGTTACCGGTAGCTTTTATATACCTCCATCTTTTAGCATAAACATTTGTTTCAATACTTGGGGAAGGCTCTGTTTTCAAATCTTTGCCTATTCTTGAATAATTATTTTCCAATGCATTTGCAAGCCGAATAATTGTGGCCGTGTCAATGCTGCTGCTAAAAAGAAAAGTGAAGTGTTGGGTTTTGATCTCTTTCCTGCTTTCAGGAATAAAATAGATAATTAAAAGAGTGAGGATTAAAATGGTGAATGCTAAAAGAACTTTTTTGATTTTTTTCATTTAGTGTTGGGTGATAGGCAATGAAATACTCGAAGGACTCGCACTAAACACAAACCTTGCTGTAAAGACGCAGCGAATCTAACAGCTTTATTGCTGGAAGCCAAAGGTCGTCTGTTGTTTTTTCAAAGGTCGTCTGTTGTTTTTAGTCTTTAGCCATAAATTTTGGATGTCCGACTTGCCATAATGAAAAAGCGATCATATTGGCAAACTCTTTATATGTAACATCAATGTCTGAAGTGAAATGACCATTACCATAATTGATATAAAGCAGAACCGGTTTGTTAGAGTTGGTACAATTTTGTAAAGCTGCCGCAAATTTCGCAGGCATCCAAGGCACTATTCTTGCGTCATTCATACCACTTCTTATGAAAACTGCTGGGTATTTTGTTCCTTTTACCACTTTGCTTTGAGCATCCATTTCTATTAAACCTTTTATATCCCCTTCTACTTTTACTGAACCCATTTCGGGAATTTGGTTATCACCATTCGGTGTAGTTTCTATCCGCAGAGCATTTGTTGCTCCAACTTGATCAATAGCCACCGCAAACAAATCAGGTCTTTCTGTAATAGCCCTACCTATTAGTATCCCGCCTGCACTCATACCTTCTCCAATTAATTTCTGCGGCGATGTATATTTTTGATCAATTAGATACTCGGCACAAGCAATAAAGTCTTTCCAGGTGTTCTGTTTCATGGCCTTCATTCCGTCTTTATGCCATTCTTCGCCTTTTTCGCCACCTCCTCTTACATGTGCAAATGCAATACAACAGCCTTGTTCTAGAAGTATTGCCATTGCATCAATAAAACTTGGAATAGTTGATGTACCATAAGCACCATATCCAGTTAGATAGCAAGGTGTACTACCATCTAACTTAATGTTCTTTGGATATAAGATTGACAAGGGAACCATCGTTCCATCGTAACTTTTTACTTCTACTTCTTTTATTTCAAAATCTTCGCTATAGTCTGGAAAAGTACCACTCATATCAAACCATTGACTTTTAATTATTGTGTTTTTTTCTGCATCATATTCATATATAGAATAAGGTGAAAGCCAATTAGTATTATAAACGATTAATCTATCATTTTTAGTTGAGTTAAATGGCCGTGAGCCGTTAACACCTTGAGGCAAAGGCAGTTTTTTTATAGAATATGTTTTAGGATTTATTAAATATTTGTCTTTAGTAAGGCCATTGCTCAAGGCATAAACCAGGTAATTCTTAGTTTTTTGAATGCCAGTAATAACGCTTTTACCTTCGACAACTATAACTTTTGCATTATCAAAATTGGGTTTAAGCAAACTAGTCACACCGATTTTAAATCGCGGGGCATTTTTATGAGTTAAAAAGAAAAGTTGATCGCCTATTGAATAGAAGTCTGTAATCTCATCATCATATTTGATCAAGGGTTTCCAGTTAATTTTTGTATTGTGTAATTCATTAATTAAAGCGTAATAAGTTAACTTTTCTGATTTTACAGAGCCGATATCCAAAAACAAGTATTTTTTATCATCGGAGACATTAATAGAGGGAAACCTTTCTGGTAAAACATTTAGCTCTTTGTATTTTTCTCGGGAAAACAAAAGCTTATCGAAATTTGCATTAGTACCAATAGTGTGTAAATAAACATCCATATTCTTAAGAACATCATCACTTTTATTATCCGTGCTTTTCATTTTGGTGTAAATTATTTCCGTTGCATTTGATACAAACTGAATAGGAAATTCGCTCCAGATTGGCCCCATTCTATCTTCGAATAATTTTTTTGTTTTTATGTTTAATATCCTTGCCTCGCAAATTTCAGCCCCTCCACTTGAGAATTTAATACACAAATTATTTCCATTGTCGTCAACAGCAAAGTCTATAAGCTCAGTATTTTTGCCAATGCTTTCCGGGTCAAACAGAAGTTCCTCGCGGCCATTGGGCAATGTTCTGGTATATAACTTACTCAAATTCTCGCCTTTTTTTGTTTTTGCATAAAAGTATGTTTTACCGTTTTGTACTATTTCGCCAAAAACATCCCCACTCATTTGTTGAAATTCCTTCAAGCGTTTTAATAATAAATCTCGTCCACTTATTTTTTCAAGTATTTCATTTGAATAATTAGCCTGCGCTCTTAGCCACGTTTGCACTGATGTATCATTCAAGTCTTCAAGCCAACGATAGTTGTCAGTTATTTGTGTTCCAAAATAATTGTCAACAACAGGCATTTCTTTTGTTACAGGATAGGTATATTGTGCTTTGATCGCTTGAAGAAATACTAAAAGAAGTAAAACTTGTAGTATGGTTTTCTTTTGCATATTATTATATTTGAATATTAAGTAGAAATACCAAGCAATAAAATGAAGAAAAATTATCGGGCTTTGTTTATTTCAAGCCACTTCATTACAAATTCCAAGGTGTGCAGTAGCTTTTCTCTATAGTTTCAAATTGACCAATTTGCCTTAAATTCGCTATTATCAGTAACTTTTTCAGGTCATAAATAATTTTCAAACTTATTTCTATTTATTCCTTTATGTAGTTCAACTATATAACAGTTAAACAACACTACATCCTCGAGTACATTAATTGTAGACACAAATCAAAAATGGAAAAGACTATTGTTACGTTTTGGCACGAATCCTACTTTAAAATTTATAAAAAATTTTTATCAATACAAGTGTTTGAAAAAATTTAATCTTCCCCTAGCGCAAGATGAGGATGCCTTGTACTTAGCGCCTTATGCGGAAAACTAAACCTAAAGTTTGAGATGCCAATGCCCATAACCTTCGCCTCATCTTAAGCCATCTCTTGTATGTAAAAAACAAGCCCTGCAAGAGACCCTGAAACAAGTTCAGGGTGACGGCCACTACACTTCTACCCTTCCCGTCCAAACGCTGTCACTTGCATTGGTTTCATCAGTACTTAAAAAACCTATCCATGTCTCTACCGCATAACCTTTAAACAGTGCTGCATTTAAAACTGCTTTACCATTTTTACGCAGGCCTGCATTTAAACTAAACACTGCCTGGTTTAACGCTTCGGCATAAGCCACGACAATCACTTGGTCAAAACCGGAGGCGGTGCCTGTATCACTATTATCCGTAAAACTGAAATGGATATTGCCCGCTTCATCTGCAACTACTGAAGCATTTTCAGCGATGGGTAACCTGCCTTGCGAGACAAGCACCTTTGGATAACTCAACTGCATATCGGGATAAACACCAACAACTGCCTGGTTCATCAAAGCACTCATAGCCCTGTTATAACCCGTTGCGCCGGAGCCATAACCGGGAAAACTCTTTTTTAAAAAACCTGTGCGGGAGAACACCTTGATAAAACGCATACAAATACTGATCTTTTGCTGTTGTTCTACTCTCGGGTCAGTGTAGGTAAAGTTCACATTCGAAGTGCCGGGGCGAATGATATTTTGTCCATTACGCAGGTAAGCGCTTATGGGTCCAACGGTGCCGGTAAATGCACCCAAAATACCCTGGTTGGTTTTTGCCATAATAACGGATATTGGAATTTTAAAAAAATGTACTGCCTGTATTGTTATAAACAAAGCAGTTTATCACTACCAATTTAACCAAATTAATCTGTTAAACCCAACAGTTTTGCAGAATATAAGCGGTATTTAATCGCTGCTTCTTCGATGCATTCAATCGAACAACAATCGAACAACTATCGAACAACAATTGAAGAAGTTGTGAAAGAAGTAGCGTGAAACTGGAAGTTCTTATTATGCACAAGACGGTGTGCATCCCTGTATACAACTTTTTGTTCCTGGCTGCTCAGTTTTAGTAAGAACGTACAAGAGTGCGACGCAACGGAAGCTAAATAGCAGCACTGCAGTTGGGTTCATAATAATACTTCCTTCAATTTAAACTTGTTCCGTAATGGATTCGAACCTGTAACCCAGTTTGCTGAAATGGTCTAAGACTTTTGGTAAGGCGAAACTCATTCGGGAGAATGCTTTTGTGCTGTCGTGGAAAACAATGATGGAACCTTCGGTTGCATTTTTTACAACGTTGTTCAAACATTTCTGTGGAGAGATAGTTGCATCGAAATCACCGCTTAAAACGGTCCACATAATAACATTGAAATGCCTGTTATCATCTTTGCCTGATTGCAGCACCTTTGCCTGGAACTTTGTGATCTTTCCGTAAGGCGGCCTGAATAAATTACTCTTAATATGTTTTTCCGCTTCTAAAATATTGTTGATGTAAAGCGTGTCGTTTGTTTTCCAACCGTTCAAATGATCGTAAGTGTGGTTACCAATTGCATGACCTTCATCCGTTATTCTTTTGAACAACTCCGAATGTTGCACTACATTTTTACCGATACAAAAAAAAGTTGCTTTTGCATTGTATTGCTTCAACTGATCTAATACAAAAGGCGTTGCTTTTTCGTTGGGACCATCATCAAAAGTGAGATATAATATCTTTTCTTTTGAAGACATGTTCCAGGTTAAGGAAGGATAAATTTTCTTTAACCACCACGGCGTTTTAACCAGGTAACGCATAGTTATGATTTTACTTCTAAAATAATAACCTGGTCTGGTTCATCTTCTGTGATAACAGTGTTGGAAGAGATGGTTAAAGTACCATTGTTTACAGAAGTTTTAACGGGTGATTTATCTTTCAGCAGGTATGCTTTCTGAATGTTTTTATAGGGAAAGTTTTCAAGCGTAATATTGTTTGTCCCGTCCTTTAAAACATGCACAAATATTTTATTGTCTTTCTGTGTTAAGCAACCCCATTCCTGCGGACGAATGTACCCGCCTTTGGTGTTGTAAATGCTTTCACCATAAGTGTTCAGCCAGTTACCCATCCATTTCAATCTTTCAATAAATTCAGGTTGAATTTCACCGTTTGGCATGGGCCCGATGTTCAATAAGAAGTTTGCGCCGTAACCGCTGGCTCTTACCAAATAATCAACCAGTTGTTTGTGTGTTTTATAAGTTGTATCGGTAATATTAAAGCCCCAGGAATTATTAATGGTTTCGCAGGTTTCAAGCGGAAGGTCAGAAGGCTTTTGATAACTAAGCCCTGATTTATTTTCACCCGGCAGGTCTCTTTCAAACATCTGGAAATCTTCACCGGGGAAAGGTGTTAGATGGTGATTGTTCCCGATCAAACATTGTGGTTGCAGTTTATGTATCAATCCATAAATTTCATCATAGCGCCAGTCGATTCGCGAACTTCTGTCCGCATTGCCTTCAGGTGCTGTTTGATCCCAATGACCATCAAACCAGATTCCGGATATCTCACCATAATTGGTCAACAATTCCGTTAACTGGTTTTTCATGAATTGTAGATAGCTCGCATAATCACCTTTTCCTGTACGACCAGAATGTTGCCCTGTTCTGCCTGTTTCATGCGGATAATCATCTCTTCTCCAATCAAGCAAAGAATAATAAAAAAAGAGTTTGACACCTTGTTTATGACATTCATCAGCGATCATCTTCACCACGTCTTTTTTATAAGGCGTGTTCATCATGTCGAAGTCGGAATATTTTGTATCCCACATGCTAAAGCCATCATGATGACGTGTGATGAGGGTGATGTATTTCATGCCTGCACTTTTAGCAAGCGCCACCCAATCATGCGCATTGAAATCAATGGGATTGAAGAATTTTTCCAATCGTGTATAATTCTTTACGGTGATGTTGCGATTGTTCATTACCCATTCGCCATCGCCGGGAATACTAAAAACGCCCCAGTGAATAAACATTCCAAACTTTGCATTTTCAAACCATTCCCTTGCTTTAAGATTTTCAGCAGAAGGTGTGTAGGAGTTGGTTTGAGCATTACAGATAAAGAAGGAAAAAACGGTGATGAGGATAGCAATGGTTTGTTTCATTTTAACTGCTTAAAAATTTAAAGATAAAGGTTTTGAAAAGATCTTGTTTTTTAGAAGCGGTATAAATATGCCTGGTAATCTTTAGTGATTTATTTTCTTTGTGATCTTTGTGGTTTCATTTTTCTTTTTACCACAAAAGCCACTAAGTTTTTTACAAAGTTCTCAAGGAAAATTTCTTGTGATTCTAAAACTAATTTTAGACGGCTCGTATAAAAGCATTTTAAAAAAAGAAGAAGTTGTTTAAAATATGTTATAAATCTTCTATGGCGTTTGTTAGCCCTAAAATATCAAGTTTTCACCGTACAATTATCGCCGTATCTACTTACCAGTTTGAAATCCTGCTATATTTGTCAACCTGTATAAAAACATGATGCAAGCCAATAAAATCCCTTCACTACTATTTTCAATTTTTCTGAGTCTTTTTATTATATCCTGTGGCGGAAAGAAAGATCCTCCCAAAAGGATGAACGACCGGGAAACAATTGTTGATGTTATTGTTGCCTCACCCGAACCTATCAAAAATTTTATCCAGGTTAACGGAACGGTATTAGCCAATGAATATGTAGAACTTCATCCCGAAATAAGCGGGAGAATTACGTATTTAAATGTTCCCGAAGGTTCTTATGTGCCGCAGGGTACTGTTATTGCAAGGATTTTTGATGAAGATCTGCGGGCACAACTGCAGAAATCAAAAGCTCAACTTGAACTGGCAGAAAAAACAGAAGAAAGGCTGCGGAAACTTCTTGATATAAATGGCTTGAACCAGGCTGATTATGATGCTGCGGTAAACCAGGTTTACAGTATTCGTGCTGATATTGCTTATACCCAGGCACAAATTGATAAATCAATCATTCGTGCACCTTTTAACGGGACGGTGGGTTTAAGACAGGTTAGCCCTGGTGCTTATGTTTCTCCTTCTGATATCATCGCTACATTACAACAAACCAATAAAGTAAAAATAGATTTTACGATTCCTGAAGAATTCAGCAACCTGATAAAAAGAGGAAACTCTGTAGACGTGTTAACTGATGCGGCAAAACAGCAACATAGCAAAGCCGTTATTATTGCCACAGAACCACAGGTAAATCAAAGTACAAGAAATTTAAAAGTAAGAGCGATCTTAGAAAATAGCAACAGTAATCCCGGCGCTTTTGTAAAAGTTACCGTAACGGATAATACAAACAAGAACGCTATTCTTGTACCATCAAACAGTCTTATTCCGGGTGATAAAAACAGCCAGCTTGTTTTGGTAAAAAACGGCAAGGCAGTTTTCGCAGACGTTTCAACAGGCACAAGATTAGCGGATAATGTTGAAATAACTTCCGGTGTAAGTGCAGGAGATACAGTGGTGGTTACAGGTGTTTTATTTGCAAGACCAAACAGCCCGGTTAAAGTAAGATCTGTAAAGAAGTTGCAGGAAATGGATAACGAGGAATAATTATTCAAAAATTTCTTTTACGTCTACAGTGAATTTGAAAAGAAAACAAGAGCGATCATCAGTATGAATATTTCAGAATTATCTTTAAAAAGGCCTGTTCTTGCCACAGTGATGAACCTGATGATCATTTTGTTTGGCGTAGTTGGTTTTACCTTTCTTGCAGTGCGTGATTATCCTGCCATTGATCCGCCCATTATATCTGTAAGAACTTCTTATACAGGTGCGAATGCAGATATTATAGAAAGCCAGATAACCGAACCACTCGAAAAACAGATCAATGGTATCCCGGGTATAAGAACCATCACCTCTTCCAGCACACAAGGCAATAGCAATATAACAGTTGAGTTTAATTTAGGTGTTGACCTGGAAGCTGCTGCCAGTGATGTACGTGATAAAGTTGGACAGGCAGCACGTGGATTACCGCAGGATATTGATGCGGCCCCGGTAATATCAAAAGCTGATGCAAATAGTGATCTTATATTAATTCTTGCTGTTCAAAGTCGTACCAAAAGTTTACTTGAACTGAGCGATTATGCAGAGAACGTTTTGCAACAGCAACTGCAAACCATCAACCAGGTAAGTGCTATTTATATTTTCGGAGAGAAGAGATATGCCATGCGTCTCTGGCTGCAACCCAATAAAATGAACTCCTATGGCATAACCTTTTCTGATATAAGAACGGCGCTAAATACAGAAAACGTAGAACTTCCACCGGGAAAGATCTATGGCACTAATACGGAATTGACGATAAGAACAACGGGAAGATTAACAACGGAAGAACAGTTCCGTAATTTAATTATAAGAGAAGATAGTCTCGGCATCATACGTTTAAGCGATGTTGCAAAAGTGGAGATTGGTCCTGAAGATCTTGAGCAGAACTGGAAATTCAATGGTGTTAATGCGGTTGGTGTTGCGGTTGTTCCGCAACCCGGTGCCAATAATATTGCGATCGCAAATGAGTTAAATAAAAGGATTGAAGAAATAAAAAGAACAAACCGGTCTGATATAGAGATCAATGTTCTGGTTGATAATACAAAAAATATCCGCCAGTCACTTCACGAAGTGGAAGAAACCCTGATCATCTCTTTTATTCTTGTGGTGCTTGTTATCTTCTTCTTCTTCAGAAACTGGCTTATTGCTTTACGGCCTTTGATAGATATCCCTATCTCGCTTGTTGCCACTTTCTTTATCATGTACCTTTTCGGATTTACGATTAACGTTTTAACCTTGTTGGGTATCGTATTGGCTACAGGTCTTGTTGTGGATGATGGTATTGTTGTTACGGAAAATATCTTTAGAAAACGAGAGCAGGGAATGTCGGTTCGCAAAGCGGCACTGGAAGGAAGCAAGGAAATTTTCTTTGCTGTTCTTTCAACCTCCATCACACTTGCCATCGTTTTTTTACCCGTAATATTCCTGGAAGGATTTGTAGGAAGATTATTCCGTGAATTTGGTGTTGTACTGGCTGCTGCGGTTTTAGTATCTGCTTTTGTATCGCTTACCATTACACCGGTATTGAATGTTTATCTCGCCGGCAGCACAAGTCATGGCTGGTTTTACAGAAAAACGGAACCTTTTTTCCAGGGTATGGAAAGCGGTTATAAACGATTGTTGTTTTCATTCATGAAAATAAGATGGATGGCCTGGGTTATTATTGTGATTTGTGTTGGATGTATATGGCTTGTTGTGAACACATTAAAAAGCGAGCTGGCTCCTTTGGAAGACAGGAGCAGCGTCCGTTTTGTAGTTACAGCGCCGGAAGGAACCAGCTTTAATTCCATGGCCAGCATTGCAGATAAAGTTTCAAATTACCTGTATGATTCTGTGCCTGAGAGGGATTTTGTGTTTGCAAGAACGCCTGCAGGTGGTGCTAACAACACATCCCAACCAAGAGTACAATTGGTTCCGGTGGATGAAAGAACAAGAAGCCAGGATGAGATTGCAAATGATCTGCAACGAAAATTAAATGCACGTTTTAACCAGGCACGCATATTTGCCACACAGGAACAAACCATATCTGTTGGCGGAAACAGAGGAGCATTACCTGTTCAATTCATATTACAGAACCAGGATCTTAATAAGCTGAAAGAAATTATCCCGAAATTTTTGGATGCGGTTAGAGAAGACAGCACTTTTTCTAATGCCGATGTAAACCTGAAGTTCAACACACCCGAATTGCGTGTTTCAATAGACAGGATGAAAGCGAAAGATCTTGGATTATCATCCCAGGATATTTTATCTGCTTTACAAGCTGCTTTCAGCGGCGGAAGAATGGCTTATTTTATAATGAATGGTTATCAATACGAAGTGATCGCACAGGTTGAAAGAGAAAACCGGGATAAGCCTTTTGATATAACAAAGCTATATGTAAAAAACTCGAACGGAGAAGCTATTCCATTAAGCGCTGTTGTTTCGCTTAGTGAGAGCAGTAGTCCTGCAACGCTGTATCATTTCAACCGGTATAAAGCTGCAACCATTTCTGCATCGCTGGCAGAAGGTTATACCATTGGCGATGGTATAAAAGCGATGGAAAGAATTTCGAATAATTTACTGGATGAAACGTATCAAACATCTTTAAGCGGGCCTTCGAGGGATTACCAGGAAAGCTCTTCCAATATCTTGTTTGCTTTTGGTTTGGCGCTTATTCTTATTTATTTAGTGCTTGCCGCACAGTTCGAAAGTTTTGTTGATCCGTTTGCGATCATGTTGACTGTTCCATTGGCGCTTGCCGGTGCTTTACTGAGTTTATGGATATTCGGACAAACGCTTAACATTTTTTCTGAGATAGGAATGATCATGCTGATCGGTCTCGTAACAAAGAACGGGATTCTTATTGTTGAATTTGCAAACCAGAAAAGAGAACATGGATTATCAAAAATGGATGCTGTGCTTGAAGCTTCGCAACAACGTTTAAGGCCGATCATCATGACGAGTTTGGCAACTTCGTTAGGTGCACTGCCGATTGCATTAGGTCTTGGTGCTTCTGCTACCAGCCGTGTGCCTTTGGGTATTGTAGTGGTAGGTGGAATTTTGTTTTCACTTATACTTACATTATTTGTAATTCCCGCAGTTTATACATTCTTATCAGGAAAGCATAAAGCGCATAAAACAGAAATAACAGAATGATGGATGCGAATAGGCAATGGGGAATGATGAATTATGAATGTTGAGTTATGATTGATGGTTATGAAACCTGAGAGCTGAAAGCTAATAGCTGATACCTGTTCAGAACGTACAAGTGAGTGACACAACGAAGTTGAATAATGTTGCGAAAGCCGGTTCAATAAAAAAAAGTCTTGACTAAAAAATGAAAAGATTTATATTAATTGTTATCCTAATAATTTGTTACAAAGTACAGGCACAGGAACTGCTTTCGGCACATGATGCGGTTAATATTGCTTTGAAAAATAGTCTTGATATACAGCTTGCAAAAAATGATCTTGAAGTAAACAGGGTTTTAAACAATTATGGCGTTGCAGGTGGTTTACCATCTATTACCGGTAGTGCAAGCGATAATGAATCACTTACCAGTGTAAATCAAAAATTAAATACAGGCACTGTTATACAACGCAGCGGCACGTTTTCAAACAACTTAAACGGAAACATTACAGCAGGCATTTTGCTGTTTAATGGCTATCGTGTGGTTGCTACAAAAAAAAGGCTGGAAGAATTGCAAAAGCAGAGCGAGTACGCTGTTAATGCACAAATACAAAATGTGATCGCTGCTGTACTTACCGGTTATTACGATATCGTTCGCCAACAGGATTATTTAAAAACGATCGATATTTCTATTGATGTAGCGCAAAAAAAGTTAGCAATCGTACAAACACAGCAAAGCGTTGGAATGGCTAATAATGCTGATCTCTTCCAGGCGCAACTTGATCTTAATACCTTGCAGCAAACAAAACAATCACAATTGTTGGTGATTGACCAGGCGAAGACTGAATTATTAAGACTGATGACGTTAAAACCTGATTCACTTATCAATATAAAAGACACGATTCTTGTTGACAGAAACTTAAAACTGGATGAAGTGTTGTCGAACCTTTCTGCAAATCCTGATGTACTTTTTGCAGGTGAACAAATAAAGATCAATGAACAGATAGTAAGAGAAACGGCTGCGCAACGCTATCCTTCCGTACGTGCAACAACGGGTTATAATTACACAAGAAATCAAACGGCTGCGGGCAATGTTTTATTCAATCAAAATTATGGGCCAACGATTGGTTTGAGTTTATCTGTTCCTATTTACAATGGCTCAGCTTATAAACGGCAGCAACGCGCAGCAGAGATAAATGTGAACAGCGCAGAAATTGAGCGGCAAACATTATTGAGAGATTATAGTGCCGGTGCAGTAAAAAATTATCATGCATTTATCAACAATCTTAACCAGCTTGAAACAGAGCAAAAAAATTTCCTGTTAGCACAGCAGTTGCTTGATCTTGTTTATGAAAGATTTAAAGCAAGAGTGGCAACGATTGTTGATTTTACACTTGCACAACAAACTTTCCAGGAGTCTGCATACCGATTGGTGAATCTGAATTTTGCAGCGAAGGCAGCAGAGATAGAATTGAAAAGGTTGGCGAATGCGCTGGAATTTTAAATAGTGAAGAACATATAAGTGAGCTACAAAACCAGCGATGAGATGAAATATGGCGACGGTGAAAACAAAATAACACCCTTTACAGAAAGATAATTTTTATTCTGTAAATACATTAAACAAAGAAAGCGACGTTGTAGCGTCGCTTTTCTGTATAAAATATTTCTTCAACATCAATTATTGAAATGTAGCATTATATGCACCATTGGTAATATACACATCATTTCCTTCCGCATCTTTTGCCCATCCCCTGAAATTACCCGTTATTGCTTTGGTAGTAGCATCGTAGCTTTTGATAGTTATATAAGAATCATCTGCAGTTCCCGAACTTCCATCCGCATTATAAATGAAGTCACCTGTTGTCGTCGAAAGTGAAAAGAGTGTTCCATTACCCAAAGGATATTTGCCCGTAGTGATCTGATCGCCTTTGAAACGAATAGTTATCTCAAATATTTCTGAGGAAAGAGTGGAACCGGAAATAGTAAGATAAGAACTGGTATCTTTTTGCAAGCTCGCATCAAGTATCGGCCCGTCATAAGGCGTATTGGAAGTGCTGTCAGTAAACTTCCATGAATCTTTTGCAGCTATGGCAGTATCAATACCATTCGGTGTTTCTCCTCCATCTCCATTGCCGGAAGTATCTGTCCCCAAACCAGTGCCTGTACTATCCAAAACGTTGATGGTAAAACCACAAATGCTGCTATCGAAAACAACCGTAAAATCTGTTAAGCCAACATTAATGGGTTTTCCAAATGCTTTTAAGCGAATGGTATCATAACCGGTTGTGTTGAAATAACCCGAATCAAAAAAACTAAATCCGTTTGCTGAATCAGTTGCTATGCGATAATTACCCGGCGCCGTTACATTAACGGTAATGGTTACATAATTTGTATCGCCTGTTGCAACACCTGTATAATAAGTTCCATGTACTTGCGAAGGCAGGCAATTACCCGGTGTGGTATCGTATAAAGAGCCTTCCGCCAGGGTATTGGTGATCTTTCCTAATTCAAGGCTATATTCCTTTTGACAGGCAAAAAATAAAAGCGAACAAATTAAAAATACACCTGATAAAGACAACCATCTGTTCATAAAAATGAATGTTAGTTTTTAAAATTTTTAGATTCTGCCAATTGCATTAACGCTGTCTTCGTTATTAAATTGCCTGAAGGATGAAGTTTGTTGACGATGCTTAGCTAAAACATTTTATAAAAACGTGGCTTGTTCTTGTAGATAGCGGGAAACAGCGACCATAGTTTGAATACATTACCTGTAAAACCCTTTATACGTCCCCAGTCTTTAAAAGGATTTTTTAAATGAACTGCATTATCTATTACGCTGCAAATAAAAAAAACAGGAATCTCTGCTGTGTGAAAAAAAAGATGAAGAAGGAGCCAGCTTTTGCCGAACTGTTTGCGTATGCGTACATGCTGTGAAACCATTAACTGCAACCCTTTTTTATCAAACAAATTGCGATAACCTTTATCAACGGTTTCGGTTGCTTTGTTTATTGATTCTCCCTGCAAATGAATGACATGAAGATCGCCATACACACATAACTCCCCGGTTTTGCCGAGGCGATAACACCATTCAACCTCTTCAAAATAGAGAAAGAAATCCTCATCCATTAAACCTGCTTTTTCGATAGCTGATTTTTTTACCATTAAAAAAGCGCCGTTTATCCAATCTGCTTTTTGTTCGGCTGAAGCCTGCTGAACATTCGTTTTTTTCACTTTTGCAGCGAAAGCGATCTTTCTTAATAAAGCACCGGAATATGGCAAAGGAAGCAAATGATTCAAGCCGCCTTTCATAAAAAAATTACCGGTTATTTGCGGCGAAAGATCTTCATTTAACAGCTGAACAGAACACGCAACAAAAGAACTGTTTATAAATCTTTCGTAACATTTATTTATCGCATCATCAAGTATCAATGTATCGGGATTTAGAAGAAGAACCGCTTCACCTTTCGCTTGCTTTATACCTTCATTATTGGCTCTTGCAAAACCCGCATTATAACCCATTTCTATCCATTTGATAAATGGGAATTTTTGTGTGAGAATTTCTTTGTTGTTGTCGGCAGAGTGATTATCAACAACTATCCATTCAAAACCATTTGAAGGAAATCTCAATGCACTTTCAAGACAATTAATAATGTCTTTTGCAGAATTATAATTAACAATGATGACAGAAAGAGACAATAAAATTATTTTTCAATCTATTTACAAACGGACAAAAATAATTAAGGAAACAGTAAATCTAAAATTTGAAATTTGGGCTGATGGAAGCCGTTAAACAGAATAACAGGAACATACGGGAAGCATTCACTAAACCTTCTACCTGGTCCTTTAAAGTCGCTGTTTAGTTTTTAACTACGTACACACTTATTTAGATACTCCTGGAAGATTAAATGATGTAGAGGAAACCTATTTATAGGTGACGGAAAGATTAAATGATGTAGCAGAAACCTATTTGTATGCAGCGGAAAGATTAACTAATGTAGTGCAAACGTATTTGTATGCAGCGGAAAGATTAACTAATGTAGCGGAAATGTATTTGTATGTGCCGGAAAGTTTAAATGATGTAGCGGAAACTTATTTGTATGTAGCGCAAACTTCAAAGGATGAGGCGCAAACCTCCCCTGATGAGCTGCATTTGGTTCATTCTACAATCTGGCGTCTTTCTCTACAAATCCTTTCTTTTAAACTTCCGCAGCGAAAGAAATACGGGAATAATTATCCATAATATGAGTACCAAAAAGGAGATGGAAATACCTGTTGTGGTGCCGAAGAAATCTTTGAAAACGGCACCGGTATAACCCATTAATGCGGATACATCGAGTTGCAATAAAATAAGAATGCGACTAAGATCAATCGGATTGAGTGAACTGATGCCTACCATCACTTTTTCCAAAGGATAATCAGCAAACTGAAACAAAATAAATAAAACAAGCCCGTCGAAAATAATGGCAAAATATAACCATAATAAAATAGCAATGCCAATACCTTTTGCTTTGTCCCTTGTTATCACTGAACTTAATAAAGCAATGGCAATAAAAATGACGGAAAGAAACAAGCCTGCAATGATCATTAAAAAACCTGTGGCATTTGGCTGATAAATAAGAATGGGAATGCCTGCACCTACAAAAAAAGCAACGCCGAGAGAAGCAGCTAAACCACCAAACAAACTAAGCCAGATAGATTTTCTTTTGATCGGTTGGCTTACCATCAACTCAATAAATTCTGAGCTGTTATAGAAATAGATGGTTGAAAAAATAATGCTGATAAGCGGCACGATAAACAGGATGAGGTTGAGCAAACTGAGTAAACCTTTTTCAGGATTATCTTCCAGGTTAAAAATAGAAAATGAAAGAATGAGCAGGAAGATGGTGTAAGCAAGTACTATCCTGTTTCTTAAAATATCAACAACAACGTATTTCAAAATTTTTTGCATGGCTTATAATTTACTCATGATGCTCGCAATGGCTTTTGATAATTTTTCTTCGCCGGTATCGGTACGTACTTTTTCAATGCTTTTATGAAACTGAAGTTTGCCTTCATTCATATATATCACATGTGTTACAAGGTCATCGAGTTCACTTAAAATATGTGAAGTGATAAGAACCAATTTTCCTTTTTCCTTTTCAGCGATGATCTTGTCTTTTAAAATTTCTGAAGCAACCGGATCGAGACCTGCTGTTGGTTCATCCAGTATCAACACATCAGGATTGAAAAGAAATGCAAGAGAAGCGCTTACTTTTTGTCTTGTACCGCCTGAAAGTGTACGCATTCTTTTATTCATCATCTTGTCAAGATTGAATGCATCAATCAAATCGGTATCTAAAACAGTCGTGCTTTTTTTGCGAATATCTTTCATCATATCAATCACCTGTCCAATGGTCATGTTTTCAGGATAACGACCGATCTGTGGCATATAGCCAATGTGTTCGCGATAAGTCCAGTCGTGAATTATGTTTTTCCCGTTGTAAGTGATAAAGCCACTGTCGGGAACCACCATTCCTAAAATGCTTTTTATAAATGTTGTTTTACCGCTTCCGTTCGGGCCGATCAACGCAATACATTCGCCTTTGTTACAGTTTACTGAAACATTATCCAGCACCTGCAGTTTACCGAATCGTTTTGAAACATTTGTTGCAATAATCATAATGGTAATAGTTTCATGGATGGATATTTATCTTCCAGGTTTTCAGGTGTAATGGCAGGAATGATTTTCTCTGTTTTATCAAGCAACGTAACAATAAAGCTTCTGAATAGCATCATCGCCGGTGGATTTTGTTCCACAATCATCGAATACAAACTAACCGGGTGATAAGGCACATCGCCAATTCCATCCCTGTTAAGATCGTACCCCTCGTATTTATCCCAGTAATTGTTTTTAAATTCATTCAGCGATATAGAACCGTTGGTGCCAACATCGAAACTGTTTCCGCTAAAGTTGTTTGAATAGATTTTATTATCGGCGCAACTCGCCATGATCTTCATGGCATAACCATTCTTTTTGAAAATATTTTTTTCAAGTGTTATACGCGAAGTACCTTCCATATATACGCCACTTGTATTTTCCAAAAACTTATTGCCTTCTATGTGGCTGTCACTAATTTCTTTTAGCAACAAGCCATAAGAGGCTGCGCCCCAGTTTTGTTCAAAAACATTGTTCAGCATTTTTACGCCATGCGTAAACATTACTGCCACGCCGGCTCCATTGTTTTTGAAAGTGTTGCTTATGTAAGTGTTGTTATGCGAGAACATAAAATGCAAACCATAACGTATATTTTTTTCGCTCAGGTTTCTCGAAATAACAGAGTTCGTTACGAATTCAAAATATATTCCATCCCGAAAGCCTATTGAAGTATTATTTTGAATGTGCATGCTGTCACTCTTCCAGCAATGAATACCGTTTCCGCTTCCCTGTTCACCCTGGTTGTAGGCGGTTAAATAATTATTCCTGATAATGCAATTGGATGCATTGTTGGCGAAAATGCCAAAAAAACTGTCATCTACAATATTATTCTCGATGGTTACATGGACACTGCTATAAATTTTTATTGCAGCGATATCATTTAAAGACGATTTGCCTGAATGCCTCAAACGAAAACCTTTCACAATAACATTACTCGCCGCAACAGATATCATTTCGTAAGTATGATCGCCGTCAATAACCGGACGATCAATACCAATTAAAGCAACGCTTTTATCGATAAGAATATTTTTTTCATGATACTCTCCGCCGAAAACAAAAATTGTATCACTGTTATTAGCTTTAGCTATCGCTTCATGAATGGTTGTAACATTCTTTCCTTTTCCCACTGTTATAACAGCAGCAAAAGAAGTGTTGATGCATAGAACGATAAGTACAGATAATATGGAGATAAGAGATTTCATTATGTGAATGGTAAATGATCAATGGTGAATAGTCAAGGTTGACGGTTCATTGACTCTTCTATTTGTTGAGCAATGCACTCCACTTAACCTCCTCTCCTTTCCATTGTGAAGAGGCTTTTTGCAGATCGCCTTCGGAAGAAAAAGCTGCAATATTGCCATTCATCGGGCTTCTTAACTCTTCACTTTTGTAGAAGAATGCATTTGTTGCAGGAATAAGTTTATGACTATTAAAATCTACCACATAAACCGTTTTTATATCATTCTTTTTTGTTTCATCCTGTTGCAGAAAAGCAAGCAGGCAATGCGCATCATCAAACTTATATACTTTGCCTTTTTGTGTTAATGCTTCACCGCCAAAACGTGCATCGCTAATGGTCATTTTACAATAAGAGCAGGCATCTTTTCCAACTTCTATCGGTTGTGGTTGAGCATTACAGGAAACCATAAAAGTTGAAAAAACAAGTAACAAAGCAGCAAATGCAATAACAGGCTTTGTTTTCATAACTTTTGTTTTAACTGATCTTATTTCAAAAACCACACCTGCAAAAAGTATAACGCCAACAGCAAGAAATATCCATCCGCCAATATCAGGAATTGAATACGCACCAAAATTGAGCAGTTGTTTATACCCAATTAATGGTGGCTGGTAAGCCATTCCCGGAACTCTGATCGCAGCATTTGGATCAAGATCGTGGCCATAATTGTATTCCCATCTCCAGAAATCAATCATGGCAACAATACCGAACAAAACGAACAAAGCAAACCCGGAATAAAAAAAGCGTTTACGATTTATAATAGCAATAACTATAAAAAGAATTGAAAAGAAAATAATGATATAAGGCAATGCAGTAAACTCAACAAAATCATCTGCATGAAGCGTTTTCATGCCGATATAATGATTTAAACCATTCACTATATCTACACTGCCACCAAGTTTGCCTGCAAAGATCAATAACACAAGTCCTTCAGGATATTGCGGCGCATTTAACTGTATTTGCCAAATGGGGAAATACAATACTGCCAGTAAAGCGATGCCGCATACCGCAGTTGCTATTCTTACCCATCTTTTCAGTTTATTATTCATGTCTTGAATTTAATAGAAACAATAATTTTTTCAAGGGCAGGCGATGATGTTTATAAAGGTTTAGAGTTGAAGAAGAGCTGAATTTTTACAGAAGCTTTTTCTGCTGCGGTAATTGCTGCAGTACAAGTGTGCGACG
The DNA here is from genome assembly GCA_023440945.1 of Bacteroidota bacterium. Classification (GTDB taxonomy): domain Bacteria; phylum Bacteroidota; class Bacteroidia; order Chitinophagales; family Chitinophagaceae; genus JAEZRL01. Next base: position 7,926 of record JAEZRL010000135.1, on the reverse strand, counting down.
CAAGGAACGATGCTATTTGTACTGCAGCCTGGTTAATAATTACCACATCAACTTATTTTGCACTTGCTGTTGTTTTAGAAGAATCAGCAGGTTGATTTTTACCGGTACTAAAGCTAAGCGGAACATTGCTGCCGGCTGGTGAAACCCTTACATAACCTGACATTTCCTGGTGCAGTGCACTACAGAAGTCGGTACAGTAAATTGGGTAAGTGCCTACACGGTCAGGAGTCCATTTTAGTGTCTGTGTTTCGCCTGGCATAATGAGCAATTCTCCATTATTTGCACCTTTTACAGCAAAACCATGCGGGATATCCCAATCCTGTTCAAGGTTGGTAATGTGAAAATAAACGTCATCACCCAGTTTAATGCCTTCGATATTATCCGGAACAAAATGTGAACGGATAGCGGTTGCATATACATCAATCCTGTTGCCATTGCGCACCACTTTTGCCTGGCCTTCGCCTTTGGTTACAAAAGGATTATTGTTTTTCTGAATGTCGAAAAATTTCACTGAATTATTTCGAATAACATCCGCAGAAACAGCTTGTGCATAGTGAGGTTCGCCAATGGTTGGGAAGTCTAATAACAGTTTCATTTTATCTCCTGTAATATCAAACAACTGTGCACTTTGAGACAATTCAGGACCTGTTGGCAGGTAACGGTCTTTAGTTATCTTGTTATACACGATAACATATTTTCCGTTTGGTTTTCTTGTATCGCCACCGGGGATACAAAGGTGACCTGGAGAATAATAAGTAGGCTGACGATCTATGATTTTAAGATCTTTGATATTCCATTTCACTATCTCAGAAGAAACGAACATAGTAGTGATAGCGTTACCTCTTCCATCAAATTCTGTATGCAATGGACCTAAACCTGGTTTTTGTACTTCACCGTATAAAGCAGCTTCATATTTAATTACAGGAACGCCTTCGTATTCTCCGTCAAATGTTTTGTTCTGTATAGCATTCATCATTTTAGTGAAAGAGAAAACCGGGATAAGTGCAGCCAGTTTACCACTGCCCACGATGTATTCACCGCTTGGATCAACATCGCATCCATGGGGAGATTTAGGACATGGTATCATGTAACAAATATCAGGGAAGTCTTTAATGTCAAGCATAAGTACATCATCCTCTATTTCTGATTTTGCAGTGTGAGTAGCCTCATCATATTTATTGTGCGCATATTTCACTTTTACTTTTTTGCCTTTTCCGGCTTTTATATATTCTTCTGCCTTCTTCCAGTTAACAGCCATGATAAAGTCTTTGTCTTTTTGTGAAGCATTTACTTCAAGCAAAGTGTTGGCTTGTTCGCTGTTGTAAGAAGAGAAAAAGAACCATCCGTGAGAAGGGCCTTTACCGGCATGGCTAAGATCGAAGTTTATACCCGGACACAAAAGCTGGAATGCTATTTCCATGTTTCCATTGCTTTTATCAACGCTTATAAAACTTAAAGTGCCTTTATAGTTTTGTTTATACGTGTTGATAGGTACATCGCCATTTGCATTATCCGGCGGAACACTGAATCTTGTACCTGCCACTACATATTCTGTATTTTCTGTAATGAAGGGTGAAGAGTGGTTACCTGCGCTGTTAGGAATCTCAATTATTTCTGCAGTGCGGAAAGTAGTGAGATCAATACGTGCAATACGTGGTGTGTTATTGGCATTTGCAAAAACCCAGCGACCATCTATTTCGCCATTTGTTTGTGACATATCCAGGTGATGCAAGTCATCCCAGGGAATAAAACCACGTGATGTATTCAGCATTGGTTTTGTTTCTTCGCTGTAACCCCAGCCTTTATCGGGATCAACAGAAAAAACGGGCATTACTCGCAGCAATCTACCGGAAGGCAGACCATAAACACTCATCTGCCCGCTGAAACCACCGCTTACAAAATTGTAAAACTCATCGTACTTGCCGGGGGCCACATACGTTTGTGCCGCAGCATCTCCACTAATAGCAGTACCTGCATTTTTGGGTTTACAACCACCGGCAGCAAGCAATCCAACTGTTGCAGCTATAGCCAGTGCTTTTATTTCAAATCTTTTCATAAAAAAACTTTAGGGATTATTGTGATTGTTTTTTGCAGAATTATTTTACACCATCATTTTTTCTCATAAATTCAAGCACATTGCGGGCTTCATCATCACTAAGATTTTGATTTGGCATACGCACCAAACAAATCTCTAACATGGCTTGTGCTTTCGGGTCCTTATCAAGCATGGCATCAGGGTTGGTGATAAAATTCATGATCCATTCGGGTTTATGTCTTGCAGTAACACCTTTCCACCCCGGGCCAACTAATTTTTCATCTGTAAGTTTATGACAGGCGGCACATTTAACTTCGAACACTTTTTCGCCATCATTCGCCATAGCGGTATTCAGGTGTTCATCGAGTTGCACATTTGAAAATTTACCTTCTCCACGTTCGGGATCATAAGAAGGATTTGCATCAGAAGTGGCATTAGAAGCAGGTGTGTTATCCTGTGCAGCTAGTGGTTTATTATCTCCGTTTTGATTGCCACAGGCATATAACAGAACGGAGATAGAAATACTCATAAGGATCAGAAGTCTTTTCATATTATCATTTTTAAATTGACATGCAAGATTACTTCCGGTAAAAACAGTGTTGTATGCGCGTAGTCACCTTCACTGATGACTTACATCATATTACACCTTCACTCACAAAATCCTTAAGCGGCAAAAATCAGCAGCAATAAGCATTCCATCTCACAGGAACAGCGATTAAATAATTTATGCTGATAAATATGATTCTTATCATACTGCTATGCATCCTTCATCATATTTATTCTTGTATCTAAAATATATTTTCGAAGGGATCTTAAATATATAAACTTTTATATTAAACATGATTGATTCTTCCGTTCTTTTATCTTATGGTGCTTCTTATAAAAAAGTAAATACAGGTGAAGTAATTTTTCATGAAGGACAGGAAGCACATTTTTATTATCAGTTAGAAAGTGGAAGGGTTAAATGGCTTAGTGTTGATGATGATGGAAGAGAATTTATTCATGCCATTATAGAGCCAGGTGAAAGCTTTGGTGAACTTCCTTTGTTTGATAACGAATCCTATGCCGCGACTGCAATTGCTGATAAAGATTGCGTGATTTATCGTTTGCATGAAACATCTTTCCACCGGTTATTGAAAGATAATCCTCCTATCCTTTTTGATTTTACAAAGCTGATGGCGCAACGTTTACGTTTTAAATTTCTTCTCTCTAAAGAAGTTGCAGATCATGATCCTGAGAATACAATAGTTTCTTTATTCAATCTTTTCAAAAAAGAAAAACATCACATTTGTAATGATTGTTCACAGGTACAATTAACACGTCAGCAAATTGCAGACATGACAGGCTTAAGAGTTGAGACAGTTATACGTACCATTCGTCATTTGCATGAAAAAGGAACTTTGAAAGTTAACAAGGGAAAAGTTTATTGCTTACCGGGGTAAGTATTTATATTCTGTATTTATTGATTCGATGTCAACTGTTTAATTAAACAATGTTGAACAGCTTGGCAATTTTCATTTTTCATTCATAAAAAACTGCTGCGACAAACTATCATATTTCAATATGATTTTGCTCATAATAAAAGGCGCTTAAGCATAGTTACTTTGCTTTTCACAAAAGTTCAGATAATGCAAAAGTTTTTTAGAAACTGGATGAGAGTCGCCTTAATAGATCTTACCATTGTTGCTTTTGCCGGCGTTATCATGCGTTATAAAATCGCTTTTTCGCTTCCCTTTATTAATCAGAAATATTTGATGCATGCACATTCACATTTTGCTTTTTCAGGTTGGATAACGCAAGCATTAATGGTATTGCTTACAGCCTATCTGGCAAAAAGATTACCTCAAATAAACCTGAAAAAATACAATGCTATTTTATGGGCAAATGTGCTTACAGCATTTGGCATGTTGTTTACTTTTCCGTTTGAAGGGTATGGATTATACTCTATTATTTTTTCTACATTATCCATTTTTGTTTCCTATGCTTTTGCTATAGTTTACTGGACTGATCTTAATAAAATAACTACCTCACGTGTTAGTCATAAATGGTTTAAAGCTGCTGTACTTTTCAATGCAATTTCATCCTACGGTGCTTTTAGTCTTGCTTACATGATGGCAACACATTCTGTTACTCAAAACGGCTACCTTGAATCCATTTATTTCTTCCTGCATTTTCAATACAATGGATGGTTCTTCTTTGCATGCATGGGATTACTTACAGAGTTTCTACTAAGACATGGAGTGAATGCGAGAAAATTGAAACAGGTTTACTATTTGTTCGCATTTGCCTGTGTGCCGGCTTATTTTTTATCTGTTTTATGGATTGATCTTTCAACCTGGATATATAGTCTTGTTGTTCTGGCAGTAATAGCACAATTAGTTGCGCTTGTTTCGCTGATACAACTTATCCGTCATTCTTATGCTATTATCATGAAAAGATTATCAGCACCGGTAAAAAGATTAACAGGTTTGGCCGCAGTTGCTTTGATCATCAAATTATTACTGCAGGCAGCTTCTGTTATACCTTCTTTAAGCGATCTTACAACAGGTTTCAGACCAATAGTTATTGGTTATTTACATCTTGTTTTTTTAGGCATCATTACCTTATTTATTCTTTCTTATGCACTTCATTATAATTATATCAGTATTAAAAAAAGGATCATTACCGGCATCGCCATTTTCACTGCAGGTATTATTCTGAACGAGTTTTTATTGATGGTACAAGGCATAGGAGCATTAGAGTATCAAAGCCTTCCTTACATGAATTATTACCTGCTGTTAGCAGCACTTATAATGTTTGTTGGTTTATTATGTTTTGCGTTAAAGCCTTTCACACAAACAATTTCACCTTCACTTCCTTCTACTTTACCAATTTACAGCAATCAAAAAAAGAGAGTATATGAACAACAGTTATCTTGATGAGACATTAGGCGAAATAGTAATAAAGCAGCACAATGCTGCAAGAATATTTGAAAAATATCATCTTGATTTTTGCTGCTGGGGCAGAAGAAAATTATCGGTTGCATGTGCAGAAAATAATATAGCTGAAACAGATGTTTTGCAGGAATTACAGGCTTTAAATAAAAATGCACCAAATCATATTTCTTTTGATAAGCTATCCCTGATAGAACTAGTAAATCATATTTGCGTTTACTATCATCATTACATCAAACAAAACGGGCCGTCACTACGTGAACATTTAAATCGCGTAGCTTCTAAACATGGCGATAAATTTCCATGGATGATAGAAGTGTCTTCTCTCTTCAACCAGTTGCTTGATGAACTATTAACTCATATTCATAGAGAAGAAATGGTTTTGTTTCCAAGAATAAAAGCATTGGAAAGAAAACTTATTGATAGCGACGCATTAACACCGAATGCTGTACAGATGATGGAAACAGAGCATGAACAAACAGCGAGATACATGCAACGTTTACATGAACTTACAGATAATTTTTCATGCCCTTCCAATGCTTGTACTACCTTCAGAATAAGTATGATGGAAATGAAAGAATTTGAAGAAAAATTGTATGAACATGTTCATCTTGAAAATAATATTCTTTTCCCAAAAGCTCTTGCACTTTCTTATGCATTAAATAATTAAAGATGGAGAAAACAGCACCGATCAAACGAAGCAAAAATCTTTTAACACTCTCACGTGAACATCATGATAGCTTGCTGATTGTTTGGAAAATACGCAGAGGATTAAACAAGCAAATTGCTTTAAAAGAGATAGTTGCCTACATTGTTTATTGCTGGGAGCAACATTTGCGAAAACATTTTTTACAGGAGGAACAGTATTTGTTCAACCCTTATAAACAGGAACCTTTATGTGCTGAAGTATTGAAACAGCATCAGCAATTGAAAAATGGTGTTGACAGTTTTAAAGATGAGCAAAATGCTACAGGAGAAGCGATAAAAGATTTTGCAGATAAACTTGAGCAGCACATACGCTTTGAAGAAAGAGAAGTGTTTCCACAGCTTGAAACAAAAATTGCATCTGCAGAACTTATAGTGATTGGCGAAGCACTCAATAAAGAGCATAGCAAATTTCCTGACGAATGGGAAAATCCCTTCTGGATATACAAGTAGTTTTAGTCGTAAGAATACATCCCTAAAAAGGCTTTAGATTCTTCTAAAGCCTTTTATTTAGCGAATAATACTTTTTGAACCCGGCATCGAATATCTATTCAACATCGTTGCGTCGCACTCTTCAACACCTTATTCTTTATTGCACAGAAAAACTTATCGCTCAAGCCTCGCAGCTCATCTCTGAATGATCATCTTCCTGCTGATAGTTCCATTTTCTGTTGTTATGCGAATATAATACAAGCCATTGCTTAAAGAGGAAGTGTTAAGTCTGTATGGCGTTTCTATATTCACATCTTCTGTTATAACCATCCTGCCGGTTTGATCAAAAATATTAATGTTTACGTTACCATTTCCTTTCTGCTTAAACTGCAACAACACATACTCATCAGCAGGCTGTGGATATAACAGTATATCATTTCCTGTGGCAGCTATCACATCTTTATCTCTTCTTATAAACGGAATATTTGTGGCTGTTATGTTAAGCAAATAACATTTGTTAGGATCAAAGGCTTGATAACCATATACACGCAATTTGTATGTACCCATTTTTGTAAGGTTATAAATTATTATTTCATTTTCTGTTCCTGTATTTTGTGCAAAGGCAATGCTTTTTCCTGAAGGATCGTACAAGGTCATATCATAATCAGCGGGCAGATTCCTTAAGGTTATTTTGATATCAGGCGCTGCAGAAGTGATGTTGAAAGAATAAAAATCAACATCTGTTTCGGAAGATATGATACCTGTAATATCTGTATTTACAGGTATTGATTTTGCCGCAGATAAGGAATTATTACTTTCATAGTTATCTACACATGGCAACACCACTGTTTTTGTTGTAAACACTTTTGTATAGGTATAATTGCTGTGACTGGTTGATGAACAATTTGCCCTTAACTGGTATTGATAAATAGTATTGGAAGCAAGTTCTTTTAACACATAAAAAGTATCCTTCAGTCCGCTTATAGTAGTGTAATTTTTCGCAGACGCTTTCTTATATTTTAGTGTATAACTATTTGCTGTTGGTGAGTTATTCCATGAAATTTTTGCAGAGGTTGTTTTAATGGAAGAAGTTTTTAACCCTTTCGGATTTGCACAGGCAGGAGCATCAGGTTTTGAACAAACATCAGACAGTGTAAGATATTTTCTAACAGTTTTTAATGTAGCATACATTCTGTCGCGCTGGCCGTTGGTAAACATGTACATGCAGGCATCATTGGTATAATCCATGTAATTCATAAACATGTCGCCATTGGGACCGTTTTTACAGGACTTATGCGGAAATGAAGGGCATCCATAATTTTCAGCACCCTGGTTTGGCGTATCATCAACAAGATCAGTTCCGTCGCAGGCTCCGTTATCATCTCCCCAAATATGAAATAAATTCAACCAATGCCCTATTTCATGTGTAGCAGTACGACCTTTATTAAAAGGTGGAAGAACAGCGCCTTTGGTACCAAAAGCTGAGAATAAAATAACCACACCGTCGGTGTTAGCATTACCACCTGGAAATTGTCCGTAACCCAACAAGCCATTTCCAAGATTACATACCCAAATGTTCAGGTATTTATCAGTAGGCCACGCATCATCTCCGCCTTTTGAAGTAAATTTCACATCATCATTATCTGAGAAAACATCAACTGTTGTTTTTCTTCTTACGACACCTGAAGTTGGATTACCGTAGGGATCGGTCTGTGCCAGACAAAATTTTATTTTGCAATCGGTAACATCATCACTGAAAACAGCAGGAACCAAAGAGGCGTCTTCATTCTTCAATTGAAAATCCTGGTTCAAAACATCTAT
>JAEZRL010000505.1 GCA_023440945.1 Bacteroidota bacterium | reverse complement strand
GGCACAGCCGCAACAATTGCTCCTATAAAAGAATTGCGGTATAAAGATTTTCCGATGAAATTTACACCCGAGAACTGGCAGATCGCACCAAAAGTAAAACAGACTTTAACCGATATAAGAGATGGTGTTATTGAAGATAAACATGGATGGCTTGTAATGATTTGAAAATAAAAGAAAAGTGAAGTTTGAACGGCTTTTGAGCAGTGTAAATGCTTAAAGCCGTTCATATTTTTATAAAGTTGACAAGTTTAGTAAATTAAGATTTTAGTTTTTTGGAATTTCGTTTCAATGCCATTACCTTTGCCGTCCTAAATTTTAATCGGTTTCAGAATGCCTACAATACAGCAGTTAGTTAGAAAAGGCCGTGAGATAATCAGGGCAAAGAGCAAATCAAGAGCTTTGGATGCATGTCCACAACGCCGTGGTGTGTGTACAAGGGTTTATACAACAACTCCCAAAAAACCAAACTCAGCTTTACGTAAAGTTGCTAAGGTTCGTTTGACTAATAAAATTGAAGTTATCGCTTATATACCAGGTGAAGGTCACAATTTACAGGAACACTCTATCGTGTTGATCCGCGGCGGTCGTGTAAAAGATCTTCCGGGTGTACGTTATCATATTGTGCGTGGAAGTCTTGACACTGCTGGTGTAAAAGACCGCAAACAAAGCCGTTCTAAATACGGAACGAAAAAAGCAAAAGCTAAGAAATAAAATCATTAAGCTATTATAATCTTATATAAAGATGAGAAAATCACAAGCAAAGAAACTTCCTTTAGCACCCGATCCTCGTTTTAACGATAAACAGGTTACACGTTTCATCAACAACCTAATGTGGGAAGGCAAAAAAAGTGTTGCTATCAATATTTTTTATGATGCCGTTGATAAAGTGAGCAAGATAACAGGTGAAGATGGATACGAAATTTGGAGGAAAGCATTACAAAATGTTACGCCTGCTGTTGAAGTTCGCAGCCGTCGTATTGGTGGTGCTACTTTCCAGATACCAACAGAAGTTCGTACAGATCGTAAAGTTTCTTTGAGCATGAAATGGCTGATCCGTTACAGCCGCGAAAGAAATGGCCGTACTATGGCTGATAAACTTGCAAACGAAATTGTTGCAGCAAGCAAAGGCGAAGGTGCAGCTTTTAAAAAGAAAGAAGACACACACAGAATGGCAGAAGCAAACAAAGCTTTCTCCCATTTCAAAGTATAATTACTCTTTGTTTATCATATTAATTAAGCCTCGATTTTTCGGGGCTTTTTATTTTGTTTGCTCAGGTCTAATCGCTATTCAGCAAAAGCAGCAAAAGTTTTATATTCATTCAAACTTTTGTTATGCGGAAAACAATTTCATTCATATTTGCATTTCTTATCTGCTCAATCGCTTTTTCTCAAAAACCTGCTTATGATTCTGCTCTTGCAAAAAAATTAGATGCGGACGATTACGGAATGAAACATTATGTAATTGCATTTTTAAAAAGAGGCAATACACAAATAAAAGATTCTGTACAAAGACAACAATTGCAGATAGCGCATTTACAAAATATTATGCGGCTTGCAAATGAAGGTAAACTTATTGTTGCAGGACCATTTCTCGATGATCAGCCTTTACGTGGCATTTTTATTTTCAACGTAGAAACAGTTGAAGAAGCACGTGCTTTAACTGCAACAGATCCTGCTATTAAAGCAGGCACTTTACAAATGGAATTACATCCGTGGTATGGCTCTGCAGCACTAATGCAAGTGCCCGAAATTCATAAAACAATTGAAAAGCAAACTGTGGCTGATTAAACAACCTGTTAGCAAACCTTTTCTTACTTTGCATCCTTATTCAAGGCGGAATAAAAATGAATGAGATACAATTAATAGAATGTCCGAGAGATGCAATGCAGGGATGGTCTCATTTCATTCCTACAGAAAAGAAAATCGAATACATCAGTACTTTATTGAAAGTAGGTTTTGATACGATTGATTTTGGAAGCTTCGTTTCGCCAAAAGCTATTCCGCAAATGGCAGATACAAAAGAAGTTTTATCAGGATTAAATGTAGCAGACTCAAGATCAAAATTGTTAGCAATTGTTGCAAACGTGCGTGGTGCAGAAGATGCAGTGTTATATGATAAAATAAGTTTTCTGGGATTTCCCTTTTCAATCTCTCCTACCTTTCAATCACGTAATACAAACAGCACTATTTTAGACAGTCTTACCACCGTCGATCTAATCCAGAACTTATGCCTTAAACATAACAAAACACTTGTTATTTATTTAAGCATGGCTTTTGGCAATCCTTATGGAGACATTTACAACGAAGAGATATTATTATATTATGCCAATGAAATTGCCCATAAGAATATCAAAATCATATCTCTTGCAGATACGGTGGGAGTTGCGTCCCCGAAACAAATACAATTTGCTTTAGAGACGTTAATACCGAAATATTCTGATATACAGTTTGGTGTTCACCTGCATTCAACTGCAGAGAATTGGAAAGATAAATTACAGGCCGCTTTAAATGCAGGTTGTACAAGATTTGACGGTGCTTTAAAAGGCATTGGTGGTTGCCCTATGGCACAGGACGTTCTAGTTGGAAATATGAATACCGAATGGATGATCGATTTTTTTGAAGAACAAAACAAACTTCCACTTTTAAATACAGAAGCTTTGATTGAATGCCTTCAACTGGCATCAAAAATATTTGTTTAATGCAATTCCAGGTTCCTATACATATAAAGCCGTTTACCCCTTCGATAACTTACCAGGATAAGATATTATTGATCGGCTCCTGTTTTACAGAACATATCGGCAATTATTTAATTGATGTTAAGTTCAATGCTTTGCAAAACCCGAACGGCATCTTATTCGACCCGTTAAGTGTTTACAGAAGTCTTGTTTCCTATATTCACAATAAACAGTATAACGAGGATGAGTTATTTTATTTGAATGAAGCATGGCATAGCTGGAATCATCATAGCAAGTTCTCTCACTTTAATAAAGAAACTGCTCTACAAAATATTAATGCTTCACAACAAAAAGCACATGATTTTTTAAAGGAAACAGACTGGCTGATAATAACGCTTGGTTCTTCATTTGTTTATAAATTCTCGGATGATGATTCTCTTACCATTAAAAGAAAGGTTGAAGGTGAGTTCGTTTCCAATTGTCACAAAGCACCTGCCCAAACTTTTATAAAACATCTTTGTACAATCGAAGAAATTGTAACAGTGCTAGATAATACTATTCACCAGCTATTTTATTTCAACCAAAAATTAAAGATTATTTTTACGATTAGCCCCGTAAGGCATGTAAGAGATGGTGTGATTGAAAACAACCGCAGTAAAGCAAGATTGATAGAAGCTGTTCACCATCTTGTAAATAAATTCGACAGACTTTATTATTTCCCCGCTTATGAATTGGTGATTGATGTTTTACGTGATTATCGTTTTTATGATATTGACATGGTACATCCTAATTATGCAGCCACCCAATTTGTTTTGGAAAAATTTTCAGAAACATGTTTGAACCAGGAAACAAGAGAATTGATGGAAGATATACGAAAGATTGTTATTGCACGTAATCATAAACCTTTCAATCCTGGTTCGCAGCAGCATCAACGCTTTTTACAAACGAACTCAGAAAAAGTAAAACATCTTCAACAGAAATATCCGTTTCTTGATTTCTCAAAAGAGCTTTCTTATTTCTCTGTAAGTTCAATCGATGATTGAAAAGATACAGTACAAGTGAGTGACACAAGGAACGGAACGATGCCATGAAGACAAAAGCTGGTAACAAAAAAGCCACAACAACTGTTGTTGTGGCTTAAAATAAATCGTTACATCCTTAGCTTAATTTTTCCACCTGCATATAGTTTAATTCAACAGGTGTAGAACGACCAAATATTTTTACGGTAACCTTTAATTTCTTCTTTTCGTCATTCACCTCTTCAATCACCCCATTGAAATCGTTGAACGGACCTTCAATAATTTTAATCGTTTCACCAACGATAAATGGTTCACTCATCGTAACACCCTGGTCGTTCATTTCATCCACTTTACCAAGCATTTTATTCACCTCGGCTTTACGAAGAGAAATAATATTGCCCTTGCTGCCTTTACCATCGGTTAAAAAATGCATCACGTTACTAATGTTGCTGATGTATTGAACCATATCATCGCTCAATTTACCATCTGCAACTTCTATCATAACATAACCAGGAAAATAGTTTTTCTCACGCATCACTTTTTTGCCGTTCTGCACTTTATATACTTTCTCCATTGGAAGGAAAACCTGTTTTACAACGTCTGTCCATCCATTACGTGCTATATCTTTATCAAGATATTCCTTTACCTTTCTTTCCTTGCCGCTCACTACGCGCAGTACGTACCACTTAGATTCCTGTTGTTGAACGGTAGATTCTTCCATCATAGATCTTCTTAAAATAATGAATAAATGAATTTAAGCAGCCAGTTGCTTGCAAAATCCATCACCCATACCATTGCTGTAATTAAGATAGTAGCTACCAGCACAATAACAGTTGATTGTTGCAATTGCAACCATGTAGGCCAGGTAACTTTATCTACCAGTTCGTGGTATGATTCTTTTACATAATTTGATACCTTATTCATATTATATAGTCATTGAGTCACTAGCCAATAAGTTATTAGAAAACTTTGATTATCAAAATAACTAATCAACTAATTTTCGCACGGGCACCTGGATTCGAACCAAGATCAACGGTTTTGGAGACCGCTATTCTACCATTGAACTATGCCCGTAGATACATCAAACCAAACCTTCCCAAAGGAAGATTTGATAAGATTTAATAGGATTAATAGAACTTTCAAAAACAAAGTACTCTGCTCAACTGCAAGAGTACTTTGCAAATATACTGCTTTCCAAAAACCACTCGTTGGGAGGGTTTTGGAGAGGTTTTATTTTATAATTTCAGTAACCTGACCGGCACCTACTGTTCGACCACCTTCACGAATCGCAAATTTCAAACCTTTTTCCATCGCAATTGGCATGATAAGTTTCACAGTAAGACTTACATTATCACCAGGCATTACCATTTCAGTACCTTCAGCCAAAGACACTTCACCAGTTACGTCTGTAGTACGGAAATAGAACTGAGGACGGTATTTATTGAAGAACGGCGTATGACGGCCACCTTCTTCTTTGCTCAATACGTACACTTCACATTTGAATTCAGTGTGTGGAGTGATAGATTTTGGCTTACAGATTACCATACCACGACGAATATCTTTCTTTTCAATACCGCGTAATAATAAACCTGCGTTATCACCAGCCTGGCCTTCATCCAATAACTTCTTGAACATTTCAACACCTGTTACGGTAGAGGTTAATGGCTCTGGAATCAAACCTACTATTTCAACACCTTCACCCACTTTAATAATACCACGTTCGATACGACCTGTAGCAACAGTGCCACGACCAGTGATAGAGAACACGTCTTCTACAGACATAAGGAATGGCTGATCGATTGGGCGTGGAGGCAATGGAATATAGCTATCAACTGCATCCATTAAATCTTCAACAGCCTTTACCCATTTAGCTTCACCTGCCAATGCACCTGTTGCAGAACCTTGAATGATAGGAGTGTTATCACCATCGAAACCGTAAGAACTTAACAACTCACGAATTTCCATTTCAACCAGTTCCAATAATTCAGGATCATCAACAAGGTCAACTTTATTCATAAAAACAACAATACGTGGTACACCAACCTGGCGGGCCAACAATATGTGTTCTTTAGTTTGAGGCATAGGACCATCAGTAGCAGCCACAACCAAAATGGCACCGTCCATCTGCGCAGCACCTGTGATCATGTTTTTCACATAGTCAGCGTGACCAGGACAGTCAACGTGAGCATAGTGACGATTCGGCGTTTCATACTCTACGTGAGATGTATTAATTGTAATACCTCTTTCTTTCTCTTCAGGGGCATTATCGATCGCATCATAATCTCTTTTTTGCGCAAGTCCCTTGTTCGCCAAAATAGTGGTGATCGCTGCGGTTAAAGTTGTTTTACCGTGGTCTACGTGACCGATGGTACCAACGTTTACGTGAGGTTTCTCCCTCTTAAAGGTCTCTTTAGACATCTTTATCGGTTTTAAGTTGTGGTTTTAAAAATTGAGGCTGCAATTTACGGGTTGCAAGCCAAAGGTTTTGTTATTTATTATGTACCCGTCAACAGAAATACTATTAAGCTTTTGTTGCGTCGCACACTTGTACACCTTGTTATTTATTCAGCACGTGAAACGCGAAAAGTAAAACGTGAGACAGAATTAGTATAATGGAAGTTCTCCACTTTTCACATCAGACATCTGACGCTTCACCTGATGAGCCGTTGATGAGAATTGAACTCACGACCTCTTCCTTACCAAGGAAGTGCTCTACCACTGAGCTACAACGGCCTTTAGTAAAAGTCATTGAGTCAATGGCCATAGAGTCATCGGTAATAAGCCACTTTAAAATGACCTGATTGACTTACTGACTAATAACTCAGTTAGAGCGGAAGACGAGGGTCGAACCCGCAACCTATAGCTTGGAAGGCTATCGCTCTACCAATTGAGCTACTTCCGCAAATTCAATGTGCAAATTCGACAATATGATAATATGCCAATGGAAATTGTTCAAAGCCTGCACTTAAATAAAGAACTGTTAGAACCGAAGATAATTATCACA
>JAEZRL010000428.1 GCA_023440945.1 Bacteroidota bacterium | reverse complement strand
AAACGGTGATCATAGAGTTCCTGGTTGAGAACGTGGATAATGATTACGAAAGGATCAAAGATCTAACGAGGGAAATAGTTCAGAAGCCAACAACGATGCCGTGGGGAAACCGTTCGTTACTATTTCGTGACCCGGACGGCAATCTGATTAACTTCTTTACACCGGTAAGTGCTGAAGCCATTCATAAATTCGCTTGATAAAAAACGCTGCCAGCAAATAACAACAAGCAATTAAACAATTCAAATGGACATTTTAGAAAAAAATAAAGCAGTAGTAAGGAAATTCAACAGGGAAGTTATTGAACAGTGTAATTGGGAAACGTTCAATGCAATTATGCACCGCGATTTCATAAACCATACGGCGCCGCCAGGCTCTAATAAGGCAGACGGTATGTGGAACACTTTCAATAATATTTTGAAACCCGCATTTCCCGACTTAAAAGTGGAGATCTATGACCAAATTGCAGAGAACGATAAAGTAACGACACGAAAAGCAATTGTTGGAACACACGAAGGTGTTCTTATGGGAATAGAACCTACAGGCAAACAAATTAAAATTGACGTAATTGACATAGTAAGGCTGAAAGATGGAAAATACCTGGAGCATTGGGGTATTAATACCTTGCAGTCTGTTATAATGGAACTCAAAAAAGTATGATAAGATAAAAACTGGCTGCAATATCAATACAATGTGTTACCATACAACAGCTTGAATATTTTTACGATGACGAAGCTAATTTTGAAGATAGTTTTAGTAAATGTTGGTTTGTTTATCCTTTTGCTTATAGGAGCAACGCTGGTGGCTTTTGCGTTAGGTTATGCTTCTAAAAATGCTTATAGCAAACAACTTTTAGTATTATATGTGATAACTGCACTGATACAAATTGGAGTAAATTGTCTTATATATAAAGAACAGATATCTTCAAGTTGGAAGATTTTAGTTACAATTATTTTAGTAGTGGTTAGTCTGTATGTGCTTTACCCGCTAATAATACAGTAAGAAAGAACACTAAGTAATTAATGCGGAAACAATCGGCACATGCTCTTCCCGCGTCAAATATAAATTGCTTAAGCCTTTAAAGTAAGTTATGGAAATCTTGTAATATGGCATCTTTGTAACAAATACGTGTACATGAAATGGCTATTGATTTTAATTCTGTCTCTTTCTCTTTCCTGCGGTTCAAAATTCAACCCAGATTCGAATAAACAAAAAACAGCTATTGACAAAAACTTTCACCTGGTTATTGAGTACGCTCAATCAAATAAAGTAGATGTAACGAAAGGCGTTTATACCGTATTTCTTGTGGATAGGCCACCCTTGAACATAAAATTCCTACTATCTGCTTCTGAAAGAAAACAAATCATTGACAAATATTACTCGTTGTCTATTGATGAGTTGAATGATATTGATGAGATGACAGGAACTGTTTACATTGAAGATAAGTGTATGATCATGCCGAAAACTTATACTTACGTGACGGTAAGGAGAGACAGTCTCACACAAAAAATTCAAATCTACGAGGAATGTGATGACTACAGCTTTAATATGAGCAATAAAGCAAAAAGGGTGAAAGCATTTCTTCAATACGTTGACAAAATCATTCAATCAAAATCCGAAGTTAAAAATGCACCACGTTCAAATATTATGTACATATAGATATATGGGAACCGTATTTGGGGATGGCATTCACAAATCTCATGGTTTGCTTCGTATCATTCCCCTTCTTCTTTATAAAAGTTCAGCAAAGAACCGAACGCTGAAGTGAGTGACACAACCAAAGCATAATAGCGATACTTCAGCCGGTAACATAAAAACAAATTTTAACACCGAACTTGCACCTGTTTACTGAACTTTCCGCCATGTTAAAAACAGTGTTTGCTTTGTTGCTGTGCATACTTGTTTCAACCGGTTTTGCACAAAAAAAGAATGATAAACAATTGAAGAAAGCACAGGATGCTTATAATGATGCGATGCTTCAGTTGCGGGATGGTCTTATAAAAGATGCGATTCCTTTGCTGGGTAAGGCTTTGGAATATGATCCCAATTTTATTGATGCCTACTTATCGCTTGCCGGTGTATATGGCGAACTGAAAGATTACAACAAAGCGATCGGTTATTATGAAAAAGTGCGCAGCATAGACAGCGGTTATTTTAAATTTTATCAACTGCCTTACTCGATAGACCTTGCAGCGCTGGGAAGATTTGAAGATGCGCTTCATGCCATTGATACTTTTTTAACCATCCCTAACCTGAGCGAGAAAAGCATTAAAAGCGGAACCTACCGCAAGCATTGTTATCAGTTTGCGATCGACTATGCTAAAACACACAGCACGCCCAATTATGTTTTTGCACCGGTTAATCTTGGAGACAGCATTAACTCTTCTTATGCGGAATATTATCCGTCGTTCACCATCAACGACAGTGTTTTTGTTTTTACAAGAAGGGGAGAAGGCATACGGGAAGATTTTATGCAAAGCGTGAAAGAAGCAAACGGTTATTCAAAAGCTGCATTAATAAAAGGCGACATAAACATTGAACCGTCGAAAGGCGCCATCAATATTTCGGCTGATGGCGAGTGGCTGATATTCGCC
>JAEZRL010000418.1 GCA_023440945.1 Bacteroidota bacterium | reverse complement strand
CTTCTTTTTTGTCGCTCAATAATTGATTAAAGCCTTTAACAGTAATGCGATGACCACCTAATTTTTTATTGATAACATCCAGTTCTCTCATGTTTTGCTGAATATCAACAAAAGGAATATCATCTCTATCCAGGAATTCTTTTTGATATGAGCGATGGCGAAGATTCATGAAAAGGAAGCGATGAATGTTTCCATGGTTAAGCCGGGGCCAAATGCAGCGCCAAAAATTTTTGAAGATTTTTTCGTCTGCTTTATTTCATCCATAATTTCTTTCAACACAAATAGAATAGTGGGTGAAGACATGTTGCCATAATCATTCAACACTTTTCTCGAATATTGAAGAGCCTTGTCTTTTAATTGCAATTTTTTTTCTACCAGGTCTAATATCTTTCTTCCACCCGGATGCAGGCACCAGTGTGTTATATCTTCAGTAGCTAGTTTATTTTTATCCAGTGCTTCTTCAACTAATCCTGAAATATCTTCTTCTATCAGTTGTGGAATGTATCCGCTTAAAGTCATCAAAAAACCTTTGGTATTAAGCTCCCAAGCCATGTCTTTCTTTCCCTTAAAAGCAACTTTCGAATAAAAATTTTCGAGAGAAAATAAAGTTAAGCTTTGAAGGTTATTGGATAACAAAACAGCGGCACTTCCATCTGCAAACAATAAACTGCTTGCCGCATTATCAAGACTATATTCCTGCTGAAAATGGAGTGTACACAATTCAGTCGAAACAATCAGAACATTAGCATTGTTATCATTATCGCATAACATCTTACCAAGTTTCAATGCATGTATCGCCGCATAACAACCCATAAAATTTACGGATGTTCTGAAGATGTCCGTCCGAAGGTTTAACTCTTCCATTATTTCCAAATCAAGACCAGGTGCACTCATCCCTGTGCAACTAACCGTAATAAGATGCGTGATAGCCGAAGCATCAGCAATTCCATCTAAACAATTGTGAATTGCCTTTACAGAAAGTTGTAATGCATGTTGTTTGAATAATTGCATTCTTACATTCAGATCAGGCACATCTTCAATGCTTCCGGTAATAAATCTCCATTGTTCTTTTGGTAAACTGTAATCGGGTAAAACAGAATATCGTTTTTCGATGCCGCTATATGCATACATAAAAGCCAGCTTTCTTCTTTCTGCATCATTCAAATGATAAGCTTCCTGCATGAAATGAAGAATGTCTTTTTGCCGGTGACAATACTCTGGTAAAGCCGTTGATATGGAAACAATGTTAGCCAAATTGATTTAATATAAGTAAGGTAATGAATGCCATATTGGTGCATGTACTCGCAATCCTGTTCATCTGCATGGTGTGTTTAAAATCCGCAACAGAACAATCCCCCCAAACCTGCAACAACCATCTTAAAAAAAATACGATAACCGGTATAAAAAACAGTTGCAACACAACAAAATACCTAAGTAAATGTTGCTGTTGATAATAAACAAACAGCAAGCCAAATGCAATGGCATATATACATGCACAAAAAATAAACGTTCCTCTTTTACCAAGTAACATGCTTATAGTTGTTACGCCATCCTTTGCATCCGCTTCATGCTGATATACCTGGGTAATAGGATAAAAACCACCGATCAAAAACGATGCAGCGGCAATACCTTGCCAGGGAATAGTAAGTGAAAGATCGTTCGCAGTGCCATGATAAACCATAAAAAAAGTTAGCGCACCCTGGTTTAATATAACGGTTAAATAACCTAAGATGGGAAATCGTTTTAATCTTATATAACGATAACTGTACAATCTTGAACAAACGATGTAGCAAACAAATGCAAGTGCAAACCATTTAGAAACAAAGAAAGATAAAACACCTGCAACTACATCCATAACAACCGTTACATAAAACAATTCTTTGGTTGGTTGCTCCGGATGCTCTATGCCGCCGATGCTTGTTTCATCCCTGTCCATAAAACTGTTATAACCATTGCTGGAAGGATAAAGAAGAAAATGAATGAGAAAAAAAATGAGTAATGCTCTTGGCCAATTTATATCTGGAACAAAGCTTAATGCAAACCAAAACACCGGCATTAAGAAATACGAAAACGGGAATCGCAGCAATTGTATGGTTGAGTGTTTTAATAGCATAGCAACTTAATCACCTGTAAATTACTTTAATTACGTCTTAAAAAATGAAAAGGTTGGAAGCAGATTGAGATAGTTTGAGGATATTGATTAAAATTTCAACTCTAAACATTATGGAACAACAATATCTTTTATTTAGACTTAGAAACAGAGATAACTCTTGAACTAGTAATATCTCCAATAAATAAAGATTTAATTTCATGAAACGTTCTTTAAGCAAAAAAGAGATTGTTTACCTCATAATTGGCGCAATTGCATTTGCATCTTTAATCTATGCCCTTATTGATTCAATTCTTGATGAGATCTTACTCGCAAAAAACTATCGTTACACCATTTCAGAAGAAATTTCATATGCTGTAGGAGCAAAAACAGATGCCGAAAATAAATATACATTTATAGTGAATGAAGAATAGCACGGCGGCTTTACTTCGCTTCCTTTACATAGAGATGGTGTGAAGTATTTTATCAAATATTATCCTCCTAATCCAGATAGGAATGAAGCAACAATAATTATTGCAGATTCAAACGATATAAAAAATTTACCTCCTGATGGATAAGGAATTACCATGTAGATAAATTTATTCAAATAATCAATGCTGGAGAAATGAAACCTTTATTTCTCTGCTAAATATCTCTCCTGCAAAATATTCTTGTGATGCAATAAATGCCCGTATATCA
Source organism: Bacteroidota bacterium (assembly GCA_023440945.1). Lineage (GTDB taxonomy): Bacteria > Bacteroidota > Bacteroidia > Chitinophagales > Chitinophagaceae > JAEZRL01. Next base: position 6,084 of record JAEZRL010000418.1, on the reverse strand, counting down.
TATAAGCAAATGAATTGGATGTTGAGGAATGATTACTCGAGGTGCCTTTGTGTTGCAATTGCTCTTCAGTTAAAGAGAGTAATAACTTATCCGATGCATTTCGTACTGCATTAAATTCATCTTTCAAAGAAGATAAACTTCTGCTGTTAGCATTTGCATTTTCTGCATAGCTGTCCTCATCAAAACCAGGCAAAGGAGTGGAATCGTTTCTAGCTATTCGTAAAGCACGATAAGCAAAAATTCTTTCGGCATCTATTAAATGCTGCAAAACTTCTTTTATCGTCCATTTGTTTTCGGCATAGGCATATTCCGCTTTTTCTTCGGGAAGAGCATTGTAAAAAGAGGAAAGTTCTGCCTCGTGATTGGCAATAATATCAGCTATATTATTACCCTTTACAAGATCAATATACTTTTGAAAATGAGGCGCAAATTCTCCGTTAGCTGGTCTTGGCATAATTCCAAAATTATTCTTTTATTTTCGAATTTTTGAAGGTTGCTTTTGGCAATTGCGGCGCTTTTTCTTCTTTCACTTCAGGTTTTAATGTTGATGCCAGTTTCACCGCTCCATAAGCATTGATAATGCCACCACTTTCGCTTAGATCTTTCATAGTGACCAGTTTATTTGTACCCGGTTCTATCACTTTTACTGAATCGCCCAACTGGCTGGTTGAACTGTCTATTACATATTTGACCTGTTGTGCCGAAAGTTGCGGATAATAAGAACGTATCAACGCTGCAACACCGGCAACTACCGGAGCAGCCATGCTTGTTCCCTGTAAAAAACCATATTCATTTCCACCGGGTAATGTCGAATATATTTTCATTCCGGGAGCAAAAACATCTACTGAATTACGGCCATAATTACTGAAATAAGCTACTAAAGAGCCATTGCCGATATGTTTATCGCCACTTGCACCAACATTGATAAAATTGGTAGCAGTTGTATCAAATTCTTTCAGGTAAGGATTGGGATAATTATCTGTGCTGTCAACATTTGCCGCTTCGTTTCCAGCAGCATGAACAATAAGCACATCTTTTGATTCTGCATAACGAACAGCTTCATCCACCCATTTTTTCTCCGGTGAAAAACCTTTTCCAAAACTCATATTGATCACTTTTGCACCGTTATCCACTGCATATTTTATTGCAAGCGCAACATCTTTATCATATTCATCACCATCGGGCACAGCCCTTATCATCATTATCTTAACATCATCAGCAACGCCATCCATTCCAATATTATTATTTCGTTGAGCTGCAATAATTCCGGATACATGTGTTCCGTGCATGGGGCTTGGTCCCATTATATCAGGATTACCATAATACCTGTCGTTGATATCGTAATAATTATCCTTTATAATTTCTGCACGATAATCAGGTGGTGGAGTAGATTTTGCTTTGAAAGATTCTTTCTTTCCTTCCACTTCTTCCTGCAGTTCGCTTAATAACGTTGTATTTTTCTCATCTGAATCAACGCCTAATAATTTCATGACAGTAAGATAATTAAGTTTTGCCTGGCGACCTGCCACAGTAGAAGGCTGAAAATCTTCTAATTGATCAACCGTAAAATCAGTTTTGTTCATTTCAGTCTGCAGAACTTTGTTGTGTTTTTCCAGCGCTTTTAGCGTAACATCCAACAGCGTAAGTTCTAACTGGTCTTCACTGTCAACTTTCATTTGAGAAGCAGCTTTTTGCCACAACTCGTATTGCGCTTTTTCATTTTCATTCATCGTGTCTTCATCCACCTCTTTCCCTTCAAATTCATCTTTGAAACGATAATACACTCTTGTTCTTTCGTCTGAGGCTTTCTTCAGATTTGTGCCATCTTTGTTACCAAGAAAATTCCAGCCATGCACATCATCAACATAACCATTCCCGTCGTCGTCAATGCCGTTACCCGGAATCTCTTTCGGATTTGTCCACAAAATATTCTTCAGGTCTTCATGCGCTGTATCAATACCTGAATCAATCACCGCTACAATAACCGGCGTCGCTTTTTTCCCTTTGAGGAAATTATAAGTTTCGGAAAGACTTATACCATAAACTTTATCTTTTTGCGGATCGAGCAAATGCCAGCCTTTGGCGTCCTGTGCATTAAGAGTAGAAGTAAAAACAAAAGCAAATAAAAAAACAACTGCAACCTTCAGCTTCATTTATAAAATTTGTGTGTTTACAAATTTGCACATAGCCTTTCACATCTGAGCATAACAAAAGGATTTTTATAAAAAAATTAGGCGTTCTTTACAACTCCCTTTGCATCAAATGGTTCAATTTACACCTTCACCCTCAAATTTGTGCCAGATACAATATGTTTTTACCTTTAATAAAATACTGGTTTTCATCAATAGCAGGAACTTGTATTTTTGAAAGCACATGAAGAAGAAACTGTCAGCATATTGGTTATGCCAGATAGGCGGCTGGACTGCCTATTTTATTGTGTACGTGGTTATCTACCTTACCCTGCGCCTTAACCCACAGCCTCATTTTTACCAGGTTGTTTTTTTAGACCTGCTTTTTGGCTTGGGTATCACACATGTTATGCGTATGGTGATAAAAAATCGGGGAATTCTAAAACTTTCACTACCTGCTCAGATTCAATACTTTTTTATTCTTACGGTTGTTGCCTCTTTATTATGGGCCATTATTTCAATCGAAGCAGAGCATTTATTAAGGCTGGAATCTGAAACGGCAAGTTCGTTCACGCTGTTTGAAAAAACCGTGTATGCAATGCCCGGTTCTTTCTTCTTTATCTTGATATGGAACATTTTTTATTTCACTTATCATGATATTTTAAAAAGCCAGAAAGACAGGCTTGATAAAGTTCGGCTTGAATCGTTAGTGAAGGAACTTGAACTGAAAACAATTAAAGCACATATCAATCCACATTTTATTTTTAATGCTTTAAATAGCATCAGGGCTTTGGTTGATGAAGATCCGGCAAGAGCCAGAACGGCTGTAACGGAATTAAGCAATATTTTGCGCAGCAGTATGCAGGCTGAAAAATTAGAAACAACGCCTTTGGAAAAAGAATTGAATATTGTAAAAGATTATCTTGCCCTTGAACATATTCGATTCGAGGATAGGTTAAAAGTAGAATATGATATTGATGAAGACACGCTGGATCAGCCTATTCCCCCAATGATGTTGCAAACATTGGTAGAAAATGCTATTAAACATGGCATCAGCAAACAAGTGGATGGTGGTATGATAAAAATTATTTCTGATTTCAGAGGCGATCAGCATGAATTGATTGTTCAGAATACCGGTCATTTAAATGGAAGTTTGAGAAATGCAGATGGTTTTGGTATTGCAAGTACGCAAAATAGGCTGCAACTGTTGTTTGGACAAAAAGCACATTTTCAAATAAAAGATACAGACGATAATATTGTAGAGGCAAAAGTTATAATGCCTGTTCATACTTTATAACCATAAAATTTATCTATGCCCATTAAAGCTATAATCATTGATGATGAACGTCTTGCAAGAAATGAGTTGAAAAAATTATTACAGGAATTTCCCGATGTGGAAGTGATTGATGAAGCAGCTAATGCGGATGAAGGCATCGAAAAAATAGAAACGCTAAATCCCGACCTGATATTTCTCGATATTCAAATGCCGGGCAAAACCGGCTTTGATCTTTTAGCCGAACTGGAAAAAGCACCACGTGTAATTTTTACTACGGCTTATGATGAATATGCTTTAAAAGCATTTGAAGTAAATGCTTTGGATTACCTGCTTAAGCCAGTTGAACCGAAGCGTCTTGCAGATGCCATTCATAAAGTGCAGTATGAGATAAGCAAAGAAAAAGCAGATGCAAGCGGTTTTGTTAATCGGGGACCTCTAACCGATGCAGACCAGGTATTTGTAAAAGATGGTGAACGTTGCTGGTTTGTAAAACTGGGGGAGATAAGATTGTTTGAAAGTGTTGGCAATTATGCGAAAGTATTTTTCGGCACCAACAAACCTTTGATATTAAAATCGCTGAATGCATTGGAAGAAAGATTAGACGATCGCACTTTCTTTAGAGCCAATCGCAAGCACATTATAAATTTAAGATGGATCGAAAAGATCGAACCTTACTTCAATGGCGGTTTATTGGTTGAATTGAAAGGCGGCGAAAAGATCGAAGTGAGCAGAAGACAAACAGTAAAGTTTAAAGAAATGATGAGCTTTTAGAAGGCTTAGAGTTTCTGGTTATCAGTTTTGGAGTTCGAAACTCTTCAAGCGTTAAAAACTCTTTTATAAGGTTCTTTTTCTGATTTCTATTCCGTGATTTCGAACTTAAACTTATCTTCTATCTCCTTCCTCATTACTACAAATTCAAGATGCTGTTTAGGTATTCCAAATCGCACATTGTTAGGAAAAGGTTTGGTTTCACCTGTGGTATGAAAGCCCTGTCGTTCATACCAGGCAATTAATTCTTCTCGAACAGAAATAACTGTCATAACAATTGCAGTGCAATTCAATTGCAATGCATAATTATCTGCTGCACTTAATAATTTCTTACCAATGCCTTTTGCCTGTAATTCGGGGGAAACGGTAAGCATACCAAGATATAATTCATCTTTTTGTTGCTGAAGATAAACGCAACCAATTATCCCATTGCTTCCATCTTCACATTTGAGAATTACCGCATGGGGCAGATGCATCATTTCTTTTAATCCTTCTTCATCTGTTCTTATGCCGTCTAAAAGATCAGCTTCGGTTGTCCATCCTTTTTTAGAAGATTCTCCGCGATAAGCACTGTTAACCAACTGATGTAAGGCGGGAATATCTTTATCGGTTGCTGTAGTTATTTGTAACGAAGAAAACATGCACAAATATCGTTGATTTTGTTTCTCTCTACCCGGTGGAAGTTTGGATTTTAACCACAAAGAGCACAAGTATAAAACAAAGAATTACAAAGTAAAAAATAGTTTTTCTGTGCCTTCTGTGTTTTCAGAGAAACAAAAAACCTGCTTAACAAAGAACAGAACGCTGAAGTGAGTGACACAACGAAGTTCAATGGCAGTTCTGAAGCTAAGTTCATTATAACTTACTTACACATAAGAAACTTTCTTAAAAAACGGAGCGATCAGCTCATACGACTTCATCTTAGCTTGTATGTCGTAAATATGCGAAGTAATCATAATTTCATCCGCACCTGTGTCATTAGTAAAAGATTGTAAACGATCTTTTACAGTTTCCGGGTTTCCAATAAAAGAATATTTCATCATGTGCTGAACGGCTGCTCTTTCCTGGTCTGTCCAAATGTTTTCCATTGTTTCAACAGGAGGTTGTAAAGGATGGCGTTTATTTCTTACAAGTCCTAAAGCCAATTGGTAAAAAGAGGTTGCAAGGCGTTCAGCTTCTTCATCTGTATCCGCAGCAATTACATTAATGCAGGTAATAGCATAAGGATCCTGCATTTTTGCAGAAGGTTTAAACTGGCTTCGGTACAATTCCAGTGCATCATCAAGATAAGTGGGCGCAAAATGTGCAGCAAAAGCAAAAGGCAGACTTAAAGCTGCAGCAAGTTGTGCACTATAAGTGCTTGAACCCAATAACCATAAAGGCACATTTGTTCCTTCACCAGGAATGGCCCGAACACGTGCTTCTTCGTCTCGCGGACCTAAATAATGCATTAGTTCAACCACGTCATTTGGAAATTCATTCACATCACCTTTCAGATTTCTTCGCAAAGCCCAGGAAGTTAATGCATCGGTGCCAGGTGCACGGCCTAAACCAAGATCAATGCGGCCGGGATATAAAGATTCAAGTGTTCCAAATTGTTCGGCAATTATTAATGGTGCATGATTGGGTAACATTACACCACCTGCGCCAACTTTTATAGATTTTGTTCCACCGGCAACATAACCTATCAAAACAGCGGTTGCAGAACTTGCAACGCTCTCCATATTGTGATGTTCTGCAAACCAGTAACGGGTGTAGCCCAATTGCTCTGCATGTTGTGCCATCCTCAAACTTTTGCGGAATGCATCCGCAGCTTTATCTCCTTCTGCAATAGTGGCGAGGTCTAAAACAAACACCGGTGTATCTTTCAATAACTTTTCCATTTCTTCTAAAAAAATATTCCACCCAAAG
>JAEZRL010000389.1 GCA_023440945.1 Bacteroidota bacterium | reverse complement strand
GGGTTTTGCTTAAGTAAATCTGTAGTATCATATACATATAAAAGCTTTTCACCCGAAAATTCTTTTATTTCCCACAAATATGCTTCCGGTTTTAGTTCATCGCCTGTTGCTGCACGAATAGTAGTTTCATCTTTAGAACATCCTTTTTTAATGGTTTTGAAACTACCTTCAACAGGATAAAATGTAAACCTGTCTGAACCTTCAAAAACAATCGTACCTTTTTTTGTAGTATAAATTTCCGTAACACAATTGGATGCATTTCTCAACCCGAGATATTGAATAAATTCAATTCGCCCTTTTCCATTAACCTCTTTAAATTCATACTCCCTTGCTGCTTCTGTTTCATTACCAACTTCGTGTCCATCTCTATCATAATAGGATACCGGTCCTAAACCTCCCCAAAACCAAAGACTGTTTTTTAATTCTGCAGGTATTGTTGTTGCCGGAGAGTTTTCATAAGGATCGACCGTTCTGCCGGCATTTTTACTGCAACTGCATGTAATGAACACAATAAGTAAAATGAAAAAAAGATTCGATTTCATGATCATAAACTTGTTTTAGTGCTGCAAAAAAAGCAAGGTTGCTTCAGGTACATTTCAGTATAAAAACGGATTTTAAAATATTTGTATTAATACGTAGTAGGTTGCTTATGACGAATGACATAAATAAGGTTTAAGTTGGAGAGAGCAAACTTTTAAAAGCGATTTTAGCAACGTTTATGTAAGATTCAGAATAAGATATTCCTGCCCTTTTAACCCGCAAACCTCATTCATCTAAGTACAACTACTGAATTTTTAATCTCGATACTATTGCTGATAATTCACCGAGTAGGCCATATTTATTTTGTTGCTCAAACAATACAAAATGAGGAAGATTATATTTCTTACACTGGTTTATGCACCAATAACTTTATTTAGCCAATCGGCAATACTTCAAAAAATAAAAGATAAAGCAAAAGCAAGAGCTGAGCAGCATGTAGATGCAGCAATAGATAAATCAATGGATAAAACGGAAGAAGAAATAAGCAAACAGGTAAAACAACAGGCACAGGCAAATGAGACAACATCAACATCATCAGGTCAAGCTAAAATTTCTAACGAGCAACAGCAGCAGCCTGTTAGTTTAAAAACCTATAGCCGCTACGATTTTATTCCCGGTGAACGTATTGTATATGCAGAAGACTTTTCCACGGATGCAATTGGTGAATTACCCTTAAAATGGACTACCAATAACCGCGGTGAAACAGTTGCCATTGAAACAATGCCGGGCAAATGGATGCGTCTGTTTGCCGGAAGCAGGTTTGTATCTCCCTCCCTGCAAAAACTTCCTGAGAATTTTACGGTTGAGGCAGACATTTTAATGCAGTTTGAAGGTGAAGAGGGTTATACCTATCCTGAGTTGGAAATAAAACTACTGGAAATACTACAGGGTAATGAAGGCGTGCGTTCATACGTTGTAAACCAGGATGCTGCAAATGAAGCGGCGCTGGTACTACAACCTAATGGTCAAGGCAAACCTTTGAATGCTTCTTTAAGAAGTTATATCAATGGAAGTAGTTATTTTTTTAATCAACCAAAAGAATCAAAAGTGAATACTAGCAATGGCAAGGTGGTTCATCTTGCTGTTTGGGTACAAAAAGAGCGAATAAGGTACTGGCTGGATGGGGAGAAAGTATTTGATATACCGCAAGCCATTCCTGCAAAAGCAGGCTTTAATAGCTTGGGTTTAAGTTTGGAATCATCGTTATATACAGATGAGCAGTTGGGTATATTTATTTCCAATATTAAAGTTGCAGAAGGAACACCTGATATGCGGAGCAAATTACTTACAGAAGGGAAACTTGTTACCAACGGAATTTTATTTGATATTGATTCAGACAGGATAAAACCCGAAAGTGCTGGCGTATTGAAAGAGATCGCTTCTGTATTAAAAGACAATGCTTCTGTTAATATAAAAATTATAGGATATACCGATAGTGACGGCGAAGAAGCACATAATCTTGACCTTTCCAAACGCCGTTCCATTGCTGTGCAAAAGGTATTAACGGCAGAATATGGAATTGATGCATCGCGGATGAAAACAGATGGTCTTGGTGAAACAAACCCGGTAGCCGAAAACAATACTAAAGAGGGAAAAGCTAAAAATAGGAGAGTTGAATTTATAAAATTGTAATGCTGCACTCTTATAATCGCTTAGGTCTTTTGCAGAATTAAATAAACCTGTAAAAGACCTTTTGTTTTAAAATATCCGTAGCAAAAGGATACTTATTTTAGCATTCCTTTAATCGTTACTGATTATGAGATATAAATATTTTATCCTCGCTGTATGCCTGTTTATTTCATTTCAGCTATCATCCCAACCTGCTGAAGATACTGCCGCGATAAATAAGCTGATGAACCATGGAGTAGATTTGATCAATAATGACAATGATTCAGCTCGGAAAGTATTTACAATAACACTCGAACAAAGCAATCGTATTAAATACGATTATGGTATAGGCTCCAGCTATGCAAGGCTGGGATATATTGAAGGGCATGAAGGGCACCATCGCGAAGGTCTTGAATACACATTGAAGGCATTAAAACATTTTCAAAAGATCAACAGGACGAAGGGCATCATTACCTGCTATATTAACCTTGGGTATAATTATGATATATTGGGTATGGCCGACAGTGCACTTTACTATTTCCTCGATGGTATCAGGATATTGGAAGAGGAAAAATCAGAGCCCGGTAAGCTGGCAAGGCTTTATGAAAATGTAGGAAATTTTTTTGGTAACCGCGGAGAACTTTCAAAAGCGGTTCCTTATGCAAAAAGGTCAATTGAACTTGCTACATCCATACACGATAAGGATTATATTGTTACTTCCTATACGACCTTATGCAATATCTACCGCCAGAACAAAGCTTATGAGCCGGCTTTGGAAGCGGCCAGGCAGGCGTTGAAATATTTACATAACAATAATGATCGGGTGCTTCTTATAAAAGTTTACAGCAACCTGGGAGCAGCTTATGCCAAGCTTAACAAACCCGATTCAGCCATTGAAGCTTCAAAAAGATCAATGGAGTATTCTGCTTCATTCGATATTGAGAACTTTATAGCTGCAGGCCTTGATCTGGCAGATGCCTACGAACAAAAGAAGGACTATGCAAAGCAAAAAGAAGTGTTGAATTTACTCAGGCAAAAAGCCGAATCTCAAAACAATTTGTTCCACCTGTTCAGTATTTATGACGGACTTGCACGACTTAATTATGCAACAGGTAACTATAAGGAAGCATACGTTTATAATACAAAATCTCAATCCTATAAAGATTCATTCTTTTCTCAAAAAAACAGCAAAGATATTCTGGAAATAGAAGCCCGATACCAAACGGCACAGAAGGAAAAAGCATTATCAGAAAATCAATTACAGTTAACGCAAAAAGAACTTGCGCTTAAGAAAAGCAACCAATATATTTTATTTTCAATTGCAGTAATTGTATTAACGGGATTAATAGCACTGATCTTTTTTCTGCAGGCACGCAACAGGAAAAAAGCCTTTGCATTGGAGTTGAATGCGCTTCAGAAACAAAAAGAGATCTACGTGCTGGAGGCATTAATGCAGGGTGAGGAAAAAGAACGCAGCCGCATTGCTAAAGACTTGCATGATGGTGTTGCCGGAACGCTGGCAGCAGCCAAAATGCATTTAAGCAGCATAGTACATCATACACAAAACTTATTACAGTCGGATAATTACAGGCAAAGTGTACAATTGCTTGATGATGCAACAAATGAGGTGCGAAAAACATCTCATAACCTCATGCCTGAGGTGTTATTGCAGTACGGTCTTGACGAAGCGATGAGAAGGTATTGCAACAATATAAGCAATCAGAATTTGACAGTGCAGTATGATTCCTGGGGAGATGTACAACGCTTTTATAATAGTTTTGAGTTGACTGTTTATCGCATTGTGCAGGAATTGCTCAACAATATCCTGAAGCATTCCAAAGCTACCGAAGTAATGGTTCAGTTGAGCCATCAAAACAACATACTATCTGTTACCGTTGAAGATAATGGTATAGGTTTTATAAATGACGCTACACGTACTTCCGGTATGGGACTTCAAAGTTTACGATCGCGTATTAAAACCATGAATGGGAAGCTGGAAATTGAAACATCGCCGGGCAACGGAGTAAGTGCTTATCTTGAATTTGATACGACGGGATTAATAAAAAAAGATAATAGCTCCGCGGCTGCCTAAGAATGCTCCTGTAAATTATTCTGTGTACATGTTTAAGATGCGTTCACCATTATAAGCTAATTCACCGCTTATAACAATTGACTCTTCATTCCAGATAAGCTTTTCAATGCTTTCGAGGGCCCTTGCCTGTACATCCGCCAGAACGGGAATTATAATTTTACTGTCTTCTGCAGGTAATGTTTCGCCATAGTTTATTTTATCTAATAATTGCTGTAACAACAAAAGTCCTTTGGTATATTTATGATACCTGCCGATCCATAACTGTTGTTGTTTTTTGTATTGCTGAATATCAAGTTGAAGTTTTCCTTTAGCAATTGCTGTACTCGTTTCACCAGTGATACCTGAAACTTTTTCAGCAAATTCTTTTTTTATTTTTGTTTCCTCCTGGTAGTATTTTACGAAATCAAAAATGTGTTGCATCTCGAAAATTTGTATTACTATCGGTCTTGCAGACGTTTCTGTTTTTAAAAGCTTTGCTTTTACATCTGCTCCTAATAGAGGACGTACGGCAAGTTTCCATCGTTCATCTTCATATTGAACAGAGTCAGTCATATCTTCTCTTCGAGAAGTTTGCATTATCTTGAGTATAGTATTATTATGAATTGTTTTTACAAGGCTTTTAATCTCTTCATAAACCAACGTAATTAATTCGTTTCTCGTTTCTTCTCCATATTTTGTTTGCCTCGTAAATACACTATGCAATTCTTCAACAGTTGGGGGAATTATGGTTATCTTTTTTATCAGCAGATCTGCATCAAACCGCTGTGGCTCCTGTGCAAATAAGCAAGTGGCGAAACAACAATACACTGCAACAGCAATGATTTTTCTTTTCAACATGCTGCAAAAGAAAGAAAGCAGCAGGATTATAAATTCAGGAAAAGTAAGTAATTATGAATCTCCGTATTTATACGGATGAACGGGTTAAGTCATTTGGGTTAATGCTTCTTTTACAAATGCTTTTATAATCATGAATAAGGTTTATCTTATCTTGAATTTTCCAAAAACTTGTAGATTATATTGAAGTAGAAATAATGTTTCCCTTGAGTTTCGCTTATAGTGGAACACTCACCGATAGTAGAAATAATAGCTTTCAATAACGAACAGAAAGTACAAGAGTGCTGTATAGGTTTAGTAATTCGAGGACGCT
>JAEZRL010000382.1 GCA_023440945.1 Bacteroidota bacterium | reverse complement strand
TGCAATGAGAGATTGAAAAATGATATTGATCATTTGGGAGGTAAGGTTTTCTTGTATCGGCAATCAGTATTTCGTTGTAAGGAAAATCAGGAAAAAGATATTGCAGGAGGTAACGACCTGCTAAATGTTGCAATCGTTTATGCGGATGTGTTATATTTTTTTGCAAAGGCACTTTGGCTAAAAAAAACTCTTCGGGTTCTGTTATATGCCAAATGCCAAGGCGAGTTGAGGCGTTGATATTTTGCTGAAAAAACAAAGGCATGTATAAATTGCGATTTACGGTTGCAGAATTACGTTTTATATTGCAATATTGTTGCCATGAAAACAGAACGCTGAAGTGAGTGACACAACAGGCGATGCCACGAAGAACAGAAGCGGGAAAAATAAAAAAATAAATTTTAATAAGATGATATTATCTGATAAAAGAATTTTGGAAGAAATGGAGAAAGGCACGATAAAAATTGTGCCTTACAGCAGAGAGAGTTTGGGAAGTAATAGTTACGATATTCATTTAGGAAAATATTTAGCTACGTATCGTGAACATATTCTTGATGCAAAGAAGCATAACGAGATAGAATATTTTGAGATACCTGATGATGGCTTTGTTTTATATCCGCATATTTTTTATTTAGGCGTAACAGAAGAATACACCGAAACACATGCCCATGTTCCATTTCTTGAAGGTAAATCTTCTACAGGCCGTTTGGGTATTGATATACATGCTACCGCAGGTAAAGGTGATGTTGGTTTTTGCGGTAACTGGACGTTAGAGATTTCTGTAAAGCAACCCGTGAAAGTTTATGCAGGAATGCCGGTTGGGCAGCTTATTTATTTTCCTGTTGAAGGTGAAATTGAAGTTAAATACAATCAAAAGAAAAATGCGAAATACAGCGGCCAGCCAAATAAACCGGTTGAAAGTATGATGTGGAAGAATAAATTTTAAGCTTTGTTACCTTTCTTAGGTAATTCTTCTTTCTTCTCTTTCTTTGGCAACTCATTTTTTGCGTTTGCGTTTTCTTCTGCATCTTCAATGGAATGCGTTGCCTTCAAATTATTTTCTTTAGCTGCTTTTTCTGATAGCCGCACATAAAAAGATTTCAATACTTCTAATTCATCCTGCGTAAAATCTTCAACATCAATCAAGCGATTGCTTGCATATCTGCTAGAAGCAATAAGCTCATTCAGCTTTAGCTGTAATGCGACGGTGTCTTTGTTTTGAGATTGCTGAATTACAAATACCATTAAGAAAGTAACGATAGTAGTGCCTGTGTTAATAACTAGTTGCCAGGTATCCGAAAAATGAAAAACAGGACCTGTTATTGCCCATACAATAACCACTACAAGTGCAATAATAAATGCCCAGGGGCTACCGGTGCCTTTGGTAACTTTTGTTGAAAAAGAGTCAAACAGTTTTGATAACTTGAATTGCTTCTGAAGATTTATATCTTCTGCAACAGAACTTTCTGGGCTATTATTTTTTACTGGTTTCATATATATTTTATTTTTTAGAAAACGAAGCAAATAGTATGCAACAGATTCAATGCAGTGTAAGCTGAAATATTGTTGGAATCAAATTTGCACCTGTTGCTTAAATTTGAAACACTTAATACTCTATGAAACCAGGCATGATCAAGTCTTTAGGCATGAAATGAAAATGCAGGGTTACATCTGGCTTTAATGTAAATAATAAAAAATGTTCAGATGAATTCAAATCCTTTTCGTTCTTTTTGGATGGCCGGGTATGAGTGCACAGATCAGTTAAACTCCTTTGGAAACAGGGTTGACCTGTTAACTGCTACAGGGCATTTACAATTGCTCAGCGAAGATTATAAACTTTTGAAACCATTTGGAATAACAACTGTTCGCGAAGGAATTCAGTGGAGCAAAGTGGAAAGAAAACCTTATGAATACGATTGGAGCAAAGTGGATTATATGATGAATGTGGCGAAAGAAAATTCCATTCAGCAAGTTTGGGATATTTGTCACTTTGGTTTCCCTGATGATCTTTCACCCCTTCATCCCCATTTTACAAAAAGATTTACTTCATTATGCAAAGCATTTGTACGCCATTTCAGAAGTAAAGATGCCGATAGTGTATTGATCGTTACACCTGTTAATGAAGTAAGTTTTTTGTCGTATTTAGGAGGAGATGTTCGCGGCACTACACCCTACTGCGTAAGGCAGGGATGGGAGGTGAAATATAGTTTGATGAAAGCTTATATAAGTGCGGTTGCTGCTATGAAAGAGATCGATCCGGGTATTCGGATTTTAACTACTGAACCACTTATAAACCGTGCACCTGTTACTAATGCAACTCCAGAACAAATTGAAGAAGCAAAGCGTTTTCATAATTCGCAATTCGAATCGGTGGATATGTTGGCAGGAAAACTCTGTCCCGAATTAGGTGGCCAGCCTGATTACCTGGATATAATTGGTGTGAATTATTATTACAACAATCAAAGTATTGTTGGCGTATGGGAGTTATTACCCTGGCGTAATGCTGAAAATTATCCGCAGTTCAAAAGTTTGAGTACACTTATAAAGGAAGTGTATAAACGTTATGGCAGACCGATTGCATTAACCGAAACAAGTCATCCTGAAGAAGACAGGCCTTTGTGGATTGAAATGATAGGTGCTGAAACAAAAAAATTGCTGGAAGATAATATTCCGTTGTTAGGTATTTGTCTTTACCCGATTATAGATAGACCTGATTGGGATCAGTTGCATCCCTGGCACAAAGCCGGGTTGTGGGATGAAAAATTTGTTCCTGGATCTTTACCGGAAAGAATTTTATACGAGCCTTATGCAAAAGCTTTGAAAGAAGCGCAAAACAGTATCAAAGAACTTATTCCACAAAACACTAAATCCCAGAAGGAACTTATTAAGAGCCTGATATAGTAAAAGGTTAAGAAATCTTTGCAGATAAATTGGTTTATAGAAAAGATAAAATCAATCTATAAAAACAAAAGGTGTCTTCACTTTAGGGAAGGAGAGGTTTCATGTGCAAGGGTATGAATCTCTTATAAAGCCATGCCATAAGAATACCTATAAAGCTTCCTAAAATAGCGCCACCTGCAACATCCAGGGGATAATGAATGCCAATATAGATCTGTCCATAACTGATAGTTGCAGCCCAAAAGAAAAATAAATAACTCCAGTTTTTGAAATATGGTTTTAAAGTGAGAAAAAATAAAAATGCTGCGCCAAAATGATTGGTTGCATGAGAAGAAGTAAAGCTTCCGCTACCGGGGCAATAACCTGTTAATAAACGAACCTGGTATTTCAGTAAAACATCATTACATGGCCGCGGCCTGTTCACCCAGTTTTTTAATAAAGTACTGCTTAACTGATCTGTTATAACAACAGTAATTATCACTAAAAAAATATAAGGCCAAACCCTCCATCCAAAGTTAAATAACAGAAAAAGCAGTAAAAAAAGATACAAAGGAAGCCAGGCATTCTGATCTCTCCACCAGGGAAAAACACTATCGAAAAAGCTGTTCGTCCAGTCGTTATTGATCTTCAAGAATAACCACTTGTCCCACTCATCGAGAGAATGAAGAAAAGTTAGTAACAAAGTGATTGATGTAGTATATAATCCAAACATTTAATAAAATTGAATCATTGTTACAGCCAGATTGTTTTATGGCTAACTTTGACGGTTTTTATGAAAAAGCTAAAAGTACCAAGGTATATACAATGGATCGCCTTTACAGGCCTTATTTTTTTGTTATTGATGTCTTTGCTCAGGTTGGCATTGCTCCTATCTTTTCCGCCGCCAACCACGCAGCCTACGCCATTGGCTGGCGCTTTTTTTCTGGGCTTCAGGTATGATCTAAGAATGGTGAGTATAGCCTGTTTAATAATATTCATGCTTGGATTATTTAAAGTCACACATCCGCTGGAGAGAAAGTGGGGTAAGCGTGTCAGCTTCTGGCTATGGAGTTTTTTTATTATCGTTTTTGCTTTGTTTTATACGGTTGATTTTGCCAATTATGCTTATTTATCTCAACGCGTCGGCGGCGCTATTCTTAATTACCTGCAGGATGCAAAAATATCAATGGGAATGGTATGGCAAAGCTATCACGTAACATGGATATTGATAGGCCTTATAGTTGTTGTACTTATATTGTTGGCAGTGGTGATGTTTACTTACAACATCGTTCTTTCAAGAAAAAAGTATGCAACAAAAACCAGCCGGATATTGTGGGGTACCGGCTTCTTTCTTTTGCTTGCTTTTAATATTTTTGGAAGGATAGGGCAGTATCCTTTGCGCTGGAGCGATGCTTTTGCTTTCAATAATGATTATGCAGCAAACCTTGCACTCAATCCGTTTCAATCTTTTTTTAGTTCATTGGAGTTTCGACGTGCATCTTTTGATATTGATGCAACAAAAAAAGCTTATCCCTGGATGGCTTCTTATCTTGGTGTAGATAATCCTGATATAAATACGCTAAACTATGAACGAACTATTATTCCCGCAGATACTTTGCAAACAAAACCAAATGTAGTATTAGTTATTTGCGAATCTTTCAGCGCCTATAAAAGTTCTATGTATGGCAATCCGCTTAACACCACACCTTTCTTTGCACAATTAAGTAAAAAAGGAGTTTTTTTCAATCGCTGTTTTACACCTTCTTATGGAACCGCAAGAGGTGTTTGGGCAACTATAACAGGCATTCCTGACGTTGATTTTATCAATACATCGAGCAGAAATCCAAATGCAGTTGATCAGCATACCATTATTAATGATTTTAATGGTTACAAGAAGTTTTATTTTATCGGCGGAAGTACAAGTTGGGCAAATATCAGAGGCTTGCTTACAAATAATATTGCTGATCTTAATTTATATGAACAGGATGATTATGATGCGCCAAAAATTGATGTGTGGGGAATAAGCGATAAGAACTTATTTCTCTCTGCCAATAAAGTTTTAACGCAACAGAAACAACCCTTTTTCGCAGTGATTCAAACTGCGGATAATCACAGACCGTATTCCATTCCTGAAGAAGACAAAAAAGAATTTAAACTGCAGAAAGTGCCGAAAGACACTTTGAAGAAATATGGTTTTGAAAGTGAAGATGAATTCAATGCTTTTCGCTACACCGATTTCTGTTATAAAAAGTTTATGGATGCTGCAGCAAAATCACCTTATTATAATAATACTCTTTTTGTTTTTGTTGGCGATCATGGTATAAGAGGCGATGTTGGAAATATGTTTTCACATGCATGGACAAATGAACTTTCTTCTGAACATGTTCCGTTATTATTTTATGCGCCATCTTTATTGCAGCCGAAAGAATATTCTTTTCTTGCTTCGCAGATTGATATTCTTCCAACAATAGCAAGTATTTGTAAAATACCTTATCGTAATACAACATTAGGAAGAGACTTGTTGGATTCTTCACTTCTGGCAAATGATTCAGGCAGAAGCAATATTGTTTTTATTGGCGATTACGATAATAAACGGATCGGCGTTATAAAAGATGATTATTATTATAGTTATGGCGCCGGCAACTCAAGCCCTGTTTCAGTTGAAAGTGTTATAAATAATGATAAAGTTATAATGAATGATTCTTTGAAAAATGAGTATAAGAATATCACGGAAGCTTTTTATCAAACCTCACGTTATCTTCTTTTAAATAATAAAAAGAAGTGAAGTAGTAATAAAGTTTATTGTTATATCAATAATGTAAAACTATGCTGCGAATAGGTTTAACAGGTGGAATTGGAAGTGGAAAAAGCACTGTTGCGGAAATATTTAAAATATTAGGTATTCCGGTTTTTGATGCAGATGCAGAAGCAAAAAAAATAATGAATGAAGATGCAGAACTGAAAGCAAAAATTATTGAGGAATTTGGTAAAGAAAGTTATAAAGATGGAGAGTTAAACCGGAAATATATTGCTTCAAAAGTTTTTAATGACCCCTATCAATTAGAAGTTTTAAATGCGTTTGTTCATCCCGCAACAATAGCGGCTGCAGAAAGATGGTTTAACAAGCAAAATACGACGTATGTTATTAAAGAGGCAGCGTTGTTCTTCGAGGCCGGTACAACAGAAAATATTGATTATATCATCGGTGTACATGCTCCGGAACATCTTCGTATTAACCGTGTAATGAAAAGAGATAATACAACAAGGCAAGATGTTTTAACACGAATAAGCAGGCAAATTGATGAAGATATAAAAATGCGTTTATGCGATTTTATTATTGTGAATGATGAACAGGAACTACTCATTCCGCAGGTTATAACGTTACATAAAAAACTAACTTTATTAAGTAAGCAAACGCATTTCGATATTGCCTTATGAAAATGAATTTCAGATATGCACTTTCACTCGTTATTGCATTGCTTGTGCTTCTTGCATTTGCTATTTTTGTTATTGTGCCTGAAGCGGTTTCTATCACTTTGCCTTATCGTTGGGATAATATTCCTGTTGGTCAAAAACGATTTGTTCTCCACCAGTATTTAGGTGAACCTGCAAAAAGTACTTCTTCATTAGCAGAAAAAAATAATGAAGAATGGATAGCGAAAAGAGAGAATGGCGAATATGTGCTTACCGTTTTTTATAATCCTAAAGACAGTATTGCTACAAATTATAAACTTGTTTTTGATTATCATCTATGGTTCTTTCATAAACAATATGATCTTTCACCAAAGAAATAATCAGTTTCATTTTTTGTTATACCGCTCCAATGCTTTCTCCAAACAATCCATTGCTTTGTTGATTGCATCCTTGTTCAAAACATAAGCAAGCCGCACTTCCTGTTTGCCTAAATTTTCTGAACTATAGAAGCCGGCAGCAGGTGCTAACATTAAAGTCTCGTTATTGTAATCAAAACTTTCTAATAACCATTGACAAAACTTTTCCGCATCATCAACCGGAAGTTTAGCCATCGCATAAAAAGCACCACCGGGCTTAGGACAAAAAACGCCGGGCATTGCATTCAATCTGTCAACAAGCAAATCTCTTCTTGAACGATATTCTTCCTTTGTTTTATTAAAATAATCTTCAGGAAGATCAACCGCCGCTTCTCCTAAAATTTGAGAAAAAGAAGGCGGACTTAATCTTGCCTGTGCAAATTTTATGACAGCATCCAGCAAATTTTTATTCCTCGTTATAAAAGCACCTATTCTTCCGCCACAGGCACTGTATCTTTTACTTATGGTATCCATCAAAACAACATTATCATTCACACCTTCCAACTGCATCGCACTAAAATGTTCTCCTTCATAACAAAACTCACGGTAAGCCTCGTCTGCAAACAAATAAAGATTGTGTTTTTGAACAATGTTCTTCAATATTTCCATTTCCGCTTTGCTGTATAAATAACCTGTTGGATTATTGGGATTACAAACAATGATGGCTTTTGTTTTTGGCGTTATTGCTTTTTCAAAATCTTCTATCGGAGGTAGAGCAAAACCAGTTTCAATTGTGGAAGTTATAGGAACAACTTTTACGCCTGCCTCTACTGCGAAACCATTGTAGTTAGCATAAAAAGGTTCAGGAATTATCACTTCATCTCCTGCATCCATACAAGTCATAAAACCAAAAAGAATGGCTTCGGAACCGCCGGTAGTAATAATGATTTGGTTGTGATTCAGATCAATTCCATTTCTTTTATAATAACTTACTAATTTCTTTCTGTAACTCTCATTGCCCGCACTGTGGCTATATTCTAATATCTTGAAAGTGGAATCCCGCACAGCTTCTAATGCCTGAGGTGGCGTTTCAATATCTGGCTGACCAATATTCAAATGATAGACTTTAATACCGCGGCTTTTAGCTTCCTCTGCATAAGGAACTAATTTGCGAATGGGCGAAGCAGGCATTATTTGTCCGCGATTACTTATCGTTAATGTTGACATAATGCAAACCTACATTAATACCAAATGCTAAGAATGTTCCGATTGAAATTTTAGCTACAGTTGAGAATTGTCGGTTGACTATTTGACCGCTAATATTTATCAGGGTTGGGAATAAAGTTTAGAAATGAATGAAACTTATCCTTATATTTTCTTTTGTTGAGTTTATAATAATAGGCACCTTTTTTTGAAGTTACTTTCTCTTTATCTTTTTGTTTTATAAGAAGGTCGGTCGATAGTACTTTGCGGCTGAAGTTACGTTTGTCAAATGCACTGTTATAAATACCTTCATATAAATTAAGCA